>NZ_JBXAXT010000004.1:0-184787 GCF_056781895.1 Dellaglioa sp. CoH-57-MRSF-22
GGACATACAAAAATCCCTCCATGATTATCGGATGAAATTATATTATTTCATCTGACAACCATAAAGGGATTATTACAAAGCTTTAAAAACTCAGTGGCGCCTTTTTCACAAACAAGAAACAGAACTAGAAAGTTCAAAATCTGTTTATTTTTTTAGTACGAAAGAATATATGACGCAACAGAATGTTGTTGATTTAGGATTAGAACAAAGTTCTAACTTCAAAAAAGTCTATGAAACATATCAAGATATTTTATTAGCTATCAATAAAGCCGACACTTCTAATTTAACTCAGTTATTAGAAGACTATCAACCTAATAACAGTGAAATGGATACTGTAATAACCACTTTTAAAAAGAATCAGCATTATATTAAAAATAGTTTATCTTCACCATATTCAAATGGCCCTATAGAGGGACTTAACCGAAAAATTAAAACACTTAAACGTAGCTGTTACGGTTTCAGAAACTGGCATCATCTATTTGAAAGAATTTTATTAATTCATAACTAAAAAAAGGAAATCCTTTTGGATTTCCCTTAATTAAATTAGACGTTTATCGTCTCACCAACACTATTTGACGCAGACCCAAAAATAAGAAGCCCTACAAACCATAGTTTGTAGGGCTTCTTAAGTATTTTACATATTTTTAATTAATTGTCTTGCAATATACGTTGCATAATACTTTGAACCATCGGGATCTGGATGAACATTATCATCATAAAACCACTCTGTATGATCCTTACTATATGAATACCAATCAATTATATGCAAATTTGAATATTTTTTCTTTTGTGTCTCCAACATGCTATTAACGGTACCTTCCCAACGCCTTGTTGGGACATGTACATTAATCCAGTAAACTTGTTTCCCCGAACCAACTGCACTCATAATATCGTCAAACTGATCGGTTGTAAATGGACTATTTGTCCCTAAACCAATAACAACGTTATCTTGAAGTTTACCTTGCTTAGCCAACAACCTAATATCATCAGCAGCTGTATATACCTGACGACCGACTTTTGCATCAACATACATATGTGGGAAATCATCTTGTAATATGTTTTCTCCATCTGCCAATACAGAATCACCAATTGCCGTTGCATATACGCTTGAGGCTTTTTTTGTCTCAGCCTTTGTTAATGATGTTGGGCTTTGTTTTTCAGCAACTACTTTTGAAGAACTAGTTTTAGAAGCACTTTTGCTACTTGATTGTTTTTTCTTAGAACTAGACGAGCTCGGTTTTTTTAATGCGTCAGCATTCTTTTTATCAGCTACTTTAGCATTCTCACTAATAGTATTCTGTAAAGCATTCACTCCAGTAATTGAAAGACTTGGTCCGTTAATTATTCCAAACAACGCTATACCAATTATTAATGCACCCACAATAATAGAAAATTTTTGACGAGTTTTTTTAATATCCTTTGTAAAGGTTTCTTTAATAAATGTAAATGTTTGTTTATAATTAAATCTTTGTAGAGGTCTTTCTAAGAATCGATATGACAAATCACTCACTAATAAAATGATAGATATTTCAATTAGCGCGTTTAGCCATGGATGATCACCTATACTCTGAATCTTTGACTCATAGAATACCATTATTGGAAATTGATATAGGTAAATGCCATAACTTCTCTTACCAACCCAAGTAAAAACAGGATTTGTCATAATTTTGTTCATATCCGCTCCAGGATGTGCAATTGTAGCTACAAAAATCATAACTAAAACTGAAAAGAAAAACATCCCTCCACGATAAACAAGCGAACTTTGATCTGACATAGTCAAAAACAAACTAATAATTGTTATGAGCGATACTATACCTAACGCATCTAAAACAAATCGGCCTTTTTTTGAAATTTCCTTTTTTAAAGAACTGCTTGGCCAAATAAATGAAAGTGCTGACCCCAATAAAATTGAAAACATTCTTGTATCCGTTCCATAATAGACACGACTTGGATCAGATCCTGCTTTATACAAGAAGGCCATCGCTAATGCGGAAATAAAAGCTAAGATAAAGATAAGATTAAAAATCCGTTCTTTTCGTTTTAAAAACACAATTAGCAACGCCACTATAATAGGCCAGAAAAAATAGTACTGACCTTCAATTGATAGCGACCAAAGATGCGTAAATGGTGATGGCGTCCCGAAATGATCAAAATATGATTCTTTGTGCAAAACTTGAAACCAATTATAAACATATAACAAATTTGATGCGAAAATTTCTTGAATATTTTTCAATAACTCTCTTTGAAATAGTGTTATATAGGCAATAGTTGCAATCAACATCGTCAATAACGCTGGATAAAGTCGTCGAACCCGTCGAATATAAAAGCCTAGAACATCAATTTTTTTATTTTGTTCCCATTCCTGATTAAGTAAATCAGTAATCAAGTAACCCGATACAACAAAAAATATCGGTACACCTAAGTATCCACCTTGTAGACTAGATGGCACGAGGTGATAAAGGATAACCCCAATAACAGCCAATGTCCTCACGCCATCAAAGCCAGTAATATATCTGGCTTTTTTTAATCTTTTTTTCTTATCCATCTTGTTCCGTTCTCCTCTTATCTTATATAAATTACCCTTTTATTTGCTGATAGCGTAACCGTAAATTATTAATATTCCGAATTATTCAACGAACTCAAATGAGAATTTATCAATTCTCACTATATCCCCACTTTTAGCACCACGTTCACGTAAAGCATCATCGACACCCATACCACGAAGTTGACGTGCAAAACGCATCAAACTTTCGTCTCGGTCCATATTTGTCATTTGGTATAGACGTTCTAATTTTTCTCCAGAAAGAACCCAAGTTAAATCTTCATCCCTATTAATAACAAAATCAGGTGCAGATTTTTCTTGTTCTTTTTCGAAATCATAGATTTTTTGTTGTGCTTCTTGTTCTTTCAAGTTTAGTGCTGGGAACATTGGTGTTTCTTCCAATAAATCACCAGCTACATTCATTAAGGTTTGTAGTCCCTCACGAGTAATAGAAGAAGTAGAAAATACACGAGGTGTTTCTTCCACTGTAGAATCTTCTGCCAATTGTTTTTTAAATGCTTCTAACTGTTCTGCAGCCCCTGGCATATCCATCTTACTTGCCACAATTAATTGCGGACGTTCAAGTAATTCAGGGTCATAATTTTTTAATTCTTTATTAATCTTAAGATAGTCGTCAAACGGATCACGACCTTCTTCAGGATTCATATCAACTAAATGAAGAATAACACGTGTCCGCTCAATATGACGTAAAAATTGAATTCCTAATCCAACGCCAACTGAAGCCCCTTCAATCAATCCGGGTAAATCAGCAATAACAAAATCACGGTTATCATCTAAACGAACCATCCCTAAATTAGGTGATAACGTTGTAAAATGATAATCTGCAATTTTAGGTTTGGCACTTGTCACAACTGAAAGAAGCGTTGACTTACCGACAGATGGAAATCCAACTAACCCAACATCAGCTAAAACTTTTAATTCAAGTTGAATTTTACGTTCTACTCCAGGTTCACCATTTTCAGAAATTTCTGGAGCTGGATTTTTAGGACTAGCAAATCTAATATTGCCACGACCACCTCGACCACCCTTGGCAACAACAGCATAATCTCCTTTATGAACGAGATCAGCGATTACTGCTCCTGTTTCAGCATCTTTAATTGTTGTTCCTTCTGGTACTTGAACTCTTTTATCAGGTGCACCATGTCCGTGCATCCCTTTAATCATTCCTTTTTCACCAGATTCAGCTCTAAAATGTTTACTGTATCTAAAATCCATTAAAGTTCTTAATCCTTCATCTACTTCAAATACAATACTACCACCACGGCCACCATCACCACCGGCTGGTCCACCATTAGGTACATATTTTTCTCGACGGAACGCTACCATCCCGTCGCCACCTTTACCTGCTTTTATTTCAATTGTAACTTGATCTATAAACATACGATCACCTATTCTTTCCGTTGACTACTAACTTACTATTTTAAAGAAGAAAAAGTCATTTGTCTATGTATTTACTTAACTCTTTTAAAAATTCAAGCCAATTTCTCATATTTCAAATTTTTTTGGTATTTTTGAATGTTTTTGGTTGATTTTGAATGTTTTTGGTGGTATTTTATTTATAAGGAGTTGAGAAAGTGCTTACAATTGAAAGGTGCCAATATATTATTTCTGAAATTGACAAACATGGTTATATTAAGTTACAAGATATTTGTCATAAATTAAATGTCTCAGAATCAACTGTTCGACGCGATTTACAGCAGCTTGAAACTGATGGTGAATTAGTAAGAGTTCATGGTGGTGCACAAAGCATCCAATCATTAAAAGTTGAAGCAAATTTAGAAGAAAAATTTTCATTAAATACGCCAAATAAAATAGCAGTTGCTAAAGCTGCTGCAAATTTAATCAAACCTAATAATGTGATTTTTCTTGATGCTGGTAGTACAACTTTCGCAATGATTCCCTATCTTAAGTTAGTTAACAATCTAACTGTTGTTACAAACGGTGTTAATCATGCACTTTCTCTTTCTGAAAATGATATTAGAACAATCGTCATCGGTGGTCAAGTTAAAGCTAATACAAAGGCTATTGTGGGAGCTGATAGTATTAAATCAATCAAGAACCTTCAATTTGATTTAGTCTTTCTCGGTATTAATTCAATTAACAATAAATTTGGATTTAGCACACCAGATCCTGAAGAAGCCGCAGTTAAACTGGCCGCAATTCATCAAAGTCGACAAACTTATGTTTTAGCCGACAAATCAAAATTTAACCAAGTTTCATTCATTAAAGTTGCAGATCTTAATCAGGCTACAATTATCACTGATAAATTGCCGGTAACTGATTCTGAAAATTATAAAACACAAACAAAAATTTTGGAGGTACAACAATGATTTACACAGTAACTTTAAATCCTTCTATTGATTACATCGTTCAACTAGATAAGTTAACGCTTGGCGAAGTTAATCGGATGGATTATGATACAAAATTACCAGGTGGTAAAGGTATAAACGTTTCCCGAATTTTAAATGAATTGAATCAACCTAATAAAGCACTTGGTTTTATTGGTGGATTCACAGGTGAATTTATTAAGTCAGCTATGATAGCTAATCACCTAGATACTCAATTTACAAAAATAAAAGCTGATTCTAGAATTAATATTAAAATAAAAGCTGACCAAGAAACCGAAATAAATGGTAAGGGTCCTCTAATATCAGATGATGAACTTAAACTATTCAATGAGCAATTTGAAACATTGACGTCTGATGATACTGTCATTTTAGCTGGTAGTTTAGTTCCTAACCTATCTCAAGATTTTTATTATGAATTAATTAAAGTAATTCGTTCTAAAGGCGCACAATTTGTTATTGATACAACTGGTGAAGCACTATTGAAAACAATTAGTGAAAAACCTCTCGTCGTGAAACCAAATCACCATGAATTAGCCGAATTATTCAATGTTACTTTAAACGGTATCAACGATATTGTGAAATATGGTCAAAAATTATTAGAATTAGGTGCACAACATGTTTTAATTTCAATGGCTGGCGATGGCGGCCTATTGATTACTAAAGATGCTGTTTACCAAAGTAATGCGCCTAAAGGGACTGTTATTAATTCAGTTGGTGCTGGCGATTCAATGATTGCTGGTTTTACAGGTACCTTTGCAAAAACTAATGATCCTATTGAAAGTTTTAAATATGGACTAGCTTGTGGCTCCGCAACTGCATTTTCTGAAGATATTGCAACTATTGAAAAAATTAACGAAATTTTACCACAAATTGATATTAAGAAAATCTAACTATTATAAAAGGAGTTTTACACTATGGACTTAAATGAATTATTACTTAAAGATGTCATGATTATGGATCTTCAAGCAACAACAAAAGCCGAAGCAATTGATGAAATGGTACATAAATACTTTGAGGCTGGCGTGATTGATGATGAGGAACTTTACAAACAAGACATTCTAAAACGTGAAGCACAATCAACTACTGGTATCGGTGAAGGTATTGCCATGCCACATGCAAAAAATAAAGCTGTTAAACGTGCTACTGTCCTATTTGCTAAAAGTAAAGCAGGACTTGACTATGATTCACTTGATGGTCAACCTACATTTTTATTTTTCATGATTGCTGCTCCTGAAGGTGCAAACGATGCCCATTTACAAGCATTAGCTGCTTTATCAAGTCTATTAATTAATCCCGATTTAGTTGATAAATTAAAAACAGTCACAACTCCAGATGAGGTTCAAGCTGCCTTCACTGCCGCTGAAAATGAAAAAGAAGCAAAAGAAGCTGCTGCACAACTTGCTGCTAAAAACACTGATGTTAAACCATCAGGTAATCCATACGTGGTCGCTGTAACAGCCTGCCCTACTGGTATCGCTCATACTTATATGGCTGAAGCTGCCCTCATCAAACAAGCTGAAGAGATGGGCGTTGACATTAAAGTTGAAACAAATGGCTCAGAAGGTATTAAGCATCGTTTAACTGACGAAGAAATTAAACGTGCGTCTGGTGTCATTGTCGCCGCTGATAAAAAAGTTGCTATGGATCGTTTCGATGGCAAACCTTTAATTAACCGTCCTGTTACCGATGGTATTAAAAAAGCCGAAGAATTGATTACTGCCGCAGTAAACGGAAAAGCACCTATTTATCATGCTAAAGGAACCGACGCTGCTGAAAATGATGAAGAAACCTCTGGTAGTGTTTGGAATGAAATTTATAAGAACTTAATGAACGGTGTATCACACATGTTACCATTTGTTGTTGGTGGCGGTATCTTAATGGCACTCTCATTCATCGTTGAACAATACGTTCCCGGTGGCTCAAGTTCACAAACTTTTATCTTCTTAAATGGAATTGGTAATTATGCATTTGCTTTCTTAGTACCTATCTTAGCCGGTTTTATTGCTATGAGTATTGGTGATCGTCCTGCCCTTATGCCTGGTATTGTTGGTGGTTACATGGCTAACTTTGCTGCCGCAAATGTTATTAAAACTGAATCTGTTTCTGGTTTCTTAGGTGGTTTAGCAGCTGGTTTTATTGCCGGTTATGTTATTGTCGGTCTTAAAAAACTCTTTAAAAACTTACCAAAATCACTAGATGGGATGAAACCTATCCTAATCTACCCTATTTTATCCTTATTAATTGTCGGCGCGATTATGTTCTTTATGGTTAATCCTATCTTCGCACAAATTAATCATGTCTTGTCAGATTTCTTAACTCATATGGGAACAGCCAATGCCGTCTTAATCGGTACAATTCTTGCTGCTATGATGGCTATCGATATGGGTGGTCCATTTAACAAAGCAGCTTATACATTCTCAATTGGTGTCTTCACTTCTACTGGTGATGGTAAAATGATGGCTGCTGTTATGGTTGGTGGTATGATTCCTCCACTTGCAATAGCTATTGCATCAACATTCTGGAAAAATAAATTTTCTGAAGATGAAAGAAAAGCCGGTTTGTCAAACTACATTCTTGGTATTTCATTTATTACTGAAGGTGCTATTCCTTACGCAGCAGCAGATCCATTACACGTCATTACATCAAGTGTAATTGGTGCTGCAATCGGTGGTGGTTTAAGTCAATTCTGGAACGTCTCTGTTCCTGCACCTCATGGTGGTCTTTGGGTAATTGCCTTAGCTACAAATAAAACGTTCTACTTACTTTCTGTTTTAATTGGTGCTGCAGTTGCAGGGATTATCCTCGGTATCTGGCGTCCAGTTGCAAAAGAAAATAAGAAATAATTCGTTTAACTTTGAAGAGCTATCAGGATAATACCTGATAGCTCTTCTTTATTTTAAAATAAAAAGGAGTCCTTAATGACATAAATCTCTGTCATTAAGGACTCCTTTTGTAAATTTATAATGATAATTTTATTGTTTGTGCGACTGTCTTTGAAATACCTAATCCTTGTAACTCTTCCATTGAAGCGTCTTTAATATGTTTCATCGACCCAAATTCTTTTAACAATTTCGTTTTGGTTTTTGGCCCAACACCCTGGATAGAATCTAAACGAGAACTAAGTGAGTTCTTTGAATGAACTTGACGATGAAAGGTAATGGCAAATCGATGGACTTCATCTTGAATCCTTTGTAAAAGGTAAAACCCTTCACTCTTTGGATCCAATGATAGTCTTTGATCAGCATCACCAAACATTAAATCAGATGTTTTATGCTTGTTATTTTTAACCATCCCCGCTACTGGAATCATTAAATCTAATTCATTACTTAAAACGTCTTTTGCAGCTTCTATTTGTATTTCAGCACCATCCATTAAAATTAAATCTGGCATAGGCTTACCTTCCTTCAAAAGACGTGTATAACGTCGGCGAACAACTTCACGTGTACTTGCTGCTTCATCCGCATGATCAACTGTATTCAACTTATATTTGCGATATTCGCTCTTCTCAGGTTTACCATCAATAAAACTAACCATGGCTGATACCAGATCAGTCCCTTGTATATGTGAGTGATCAAAAGATTCTATTCGATGACCTTCTGGAATCCCCATAGCGTCTGTAATTTCTTTCATGGCACCAGTTGTTTTGCGCCCATCTAATTCTAGTAATCTGAATTTTTCTTCAAGAACTAAGCGAGCATTTTTTTTAGCTAATTTTAAAAGTTCACTTTTTTGCCCACGTTGTGGTGTCCGAATTGGTACTTGTAAGATATCAGATAAGATATCTGTATCAATTCCTGCTGGAACTAATATTTCTTTTGGTAACACATTATTTTTTCGATTATAAAACTGAAGGATAAAAGTTGCCATTTCTTCTTCAGCCGTTGTTACAATTGGAAAAAGTCTTTTTTCTCGCTTCATTAATCGTGCTTGCCTAATAAAGAAAACTTGAATTGACAACCAACCTTTATCCAGATAGAAATTAAACAAATCTCTAGGTGTATTATCATTTGAAATGATTTTTTGTTTTTCAACAGTAACTTCAATAAAATGAATTTGATCACGTAATTCAGCGGCACGTTCAAATAACATTTCATCCGCTGCCTTACTCATTTCTTTTTTTAGTTTTTGTTTTGCTACAATCACATTACCATTTAAAAATGATTTGATTTTTTTTATTTGAGCCTCATATTTTTCATGCGGAACTTCTTTAAAACAAGAGCCTAAACATTGCCCCATATGATAATACAAACATGGTCGCTTCTGAAATCCATTGCATCTTCTTAAAGGATAAACTTTTTGTAAAAACTGCAATGTTTCCTGAGCTGCATAAACATTTGGATAAGGACCAAAATAAAATCCACCGTCCTTATTAACCTGACTAACGATTTGCATCATTGGGTCTTTTTCATTTGTAATTTTAATATATGGATATCCAGTACCTTTCTTTAATTTTATATTATAATACGGCTGATGTTTTTGAATTAAAGTAATTTCCAACAGAAATGCTTCTTTATCAGTGGATGTAATAATTGTTTCAAAATCAACAATTTGAGAAACCAATTTAGCTGTTTTTCCATCATGCGCACTTTTGAAGTAAGAACGCACCCGATTTTTTAAATTTTTTGCTTTCCCAACATAAATAATCTGACTATTTAAATTTTTCATGATATAGCATCCTGGTAATGCTGGTAATAATGCTAATTTATTTTCGATATGCTCTGAAGCCAATCGAGGCACCTTCTTTACGTTAATATATGCTTTAATTATACCCCGAACAAGCGTTTGAATAAAGAAAATAGATTCCAAATAGACGGGAGTCTATCTGAAATCTATTTTTTTACAATATCTTTGATAAAAAATCTTGCGCACGTTCTGACGTCGGATGATCAAAAACATCTTCTGGACGTCCTTTTTCTTGAATATATCCTTGATCCATGAACCAAATTTGATCTGCTACTTCTCTAGCAAAACCCATTTCATGTGTCACAACTACCATCGTCATTCCGTCACTAGCCAACGTTTTCATAACTTTAAGTACTTCTCCGACCATTTCAGGATCTAATGCTGAAGTTGGCTCATCGAATAAGAGTACTTCTGGATCCATGGCTAATGCTCTGGCAATCGCAACTCGTTGCTTTTGACCACCAGATAAACTATCTGGATATTGTAGTGCCTTATCTGCTAATCCAACTTTTTCTAATAAATTGGTAGCTATATCAGCTGACTCTTTATCTGATATATTTTTAACTTTCATGGGAGCCAATTTTATATTCTCAATTACATTCATATTTGGAAACAAATTAAAACCTTGAAAAACCATCCCCATTTTTTCTCTCAATTGATTTAAGTCTTTTTCATTTAAACTTGTTAAATTTTCACCTTCGAATAAAATATCCCCTGATGTAGGAACTTCAAGTAGATTCAGACAACGTAAAAAGGTACTTTTACCAGATCCTGATGGTCCAATCACACAGATAACCTGTCCTTTATCAACTGATTCAGAAATATCTTTTAAAACATCATTTTTTCCAAAGGATTTTCTTAATTTATTAACTTCAATAATTTTAGACATGCTTCATCTTCCCTTCAAAGTAATTTAATAATTTAGATAAGCTAAATGTTAAAACAAAGTAAATTAACATTGCAACAAAGATAGGCGCAATACCTTTATAAGTAGCTGATTGAACCATTTTCATCTGATAAATTAAATCAGTCACACCAATAATAGAAACAATTGAACTTTCTTTTATTAATGTTATAAATTCATTTCCCAGAGCTGGCCAAATATTTTTTAGTGCTTGTGGAATAATAACAGACTGATACGTCTCTTTCTGTGAAAGCCCCAAACTTCTTGCTGCTTCCATTTGTCCATCATCAACAGAAGAGATTCCCGATCGTATTACTTCAGCTATATATGCGCCTGAATTAAGCGATACAGCAATAATACCTGCAATTAGCGCTGGAATATTTACTAACATTCCAATACCGAAGTACACAAACATCACTTGAATCATTAGAGGCGTTCCACGAACAAATTCAATGTAGGATACTGCAATTACTTTAATCACTTTATTTTTGCCCAAACGCATGAGTGCTAGCAACGTTCCTAATATAACACCAACAATAACTGAAACCGCCGTTATTAATAAAGTATAACCAATTCCTTTGGCAAAATATTTCCAATAGTGAATCATTGTGTTATCCGATGTATTTTTTGTTAAATAATTACTAGCCTCAGGTAAATATGTCGTATTTATTAAATTTTTCTTTTTAATTTCTTTAATAGACTTATTTACAGCTGCCACCAAAGTATCGGAATTCTTTGCAAATCCGGCTGCAGCTCCCCTTGCATCAGGCGCTGAGATAAATCCAGGATTAACAACTGCTAATGAACTATCATTTTGTGCGTATGCTTTAGCAGTTGGTTCTTCCATGGCAACACCCGCTACCTTACCACTTTTAAGCGCTAAAATTAAATCGGTTACTTTAGCCAACCCTTTAATATTCACATTTTTTATTTGTTCTTTACTCATTGTATATTGAAGCGATCCAGTTTGAGCCCCAACTGATAGCCCAGAAAAATCATTTAAAGTCTTATATTTATCTTCATCAGTCTTATTAACCAACATCATTTGTTTTCCATTGTAATAAACATCTGAAAAATCAATACTTTTTTTACGATCATCCGACGGATTCATACCTGAAATAACCATATCAATTTTATTAGTTTCTAAGCCAACAAGTAATGAGTCAAAATCCATTTTCTTAATTACTAACTTAACTCCAATGTCTTTAGCAATTTTTTGTGCAATTGAAATATCAAATCCAACGATTTTATCATCGCCATTAACTGTTGTTTGAAATTCATAGGGTGGATAATCTGGACTTGTTCCAAGTACTAACGTTCCCTTATCCTTAACATTCTGTAAAGAGTTACCAGTTGCAGCACTTACTTGATTACTACCAACTAACATCATGAAAAATGCGATTAATATACCTATAAACCATTTTTTATTTATTTGCATCAATTTACTCCTCTTTTTTAATTTCTCTTATTAGTGAATAAATCGATTATATGCTACAAAGATTTTTTATGCAATTAAATACATATAATAAATGACTTTATACATATAAAAGTTATTTAAAGCGCTTTTTATGCATTAATCAGTTGTCTTGTATTCATTTTAATAAACTGTTATTCTATATTTACATAAGGAGGCTACAATTATGAGCTTAAAAATCCAACGCCAAGATAACTTGGAAAGTTTATTTGATAAATTTGCACTTGACCCTAAAGATCCTGCTAAAGTTGAACTTAAGTCTTCAGAAACGGAAGAGAAGCCTAGTTCTGATGTTAAAGAATCGAAACCTAAAAAATAAAAAAATTCAGATAAGTTATAAACTTATCTGAATTTTTTTATTTTTTAAATCCATCTGGGTAACGTTTATTTAATTTTAAAATATTATCTCTTGCAACATCATCAAATTCAATATCGGCCCATTCAGCAATTTGGGATAAATACCAAAGTACATCTCCCATTTCTTTAGTTAATTTCACTTTATCTAATTCTCGACCTTTAAAAGTATAATCTTTAATTAAATCAACTAATTGTCCACCTTCAGCCGCAACACCTAATGCACAATTTGTTAAAACTTGTTCAGTTCCATATAATGTGCGATTTGCTGCTTCTTGATATTCATTAAATTCCATTTTTTTCTCCTAGTTCTGTATGACTTTCAATCCATTGCCAAATCTCTTCTTTTCCAGATTTGTCTTGAGCCGAAAATAAAACAAAATCATCTTCAGGTGTCAAAGACAATGAACGTCTTATGATACTCTCATGTTGATTCCACTTACCACGAGAAATTTTGTCGCTCTTTGTCGCAACAACCAATACAGGAATATCGTAATAGTGAAGAAAATCAACCATTTGAACATCTAATTTTGTTGGCTCATGTCGAGCATCAACTAATGAAATGACCCCTCTTAAAGAAGTACGTTCTGCTAAATAGGTTTCAATCATTTGTCCCCACTTTGCACGTTCTGTTTTTGACACTTTTGCATATCCATATCCTGGAACATCTACGAAAAATAATTTTTGTTCCACGTTATAAAAGTTCAATGTTTGCGTTTTTCCAGGCTGACTAGAAGTTCTCGCATAACTTTTACGATTTATTAACGTATTTATTAATGATGATTTTCCAACATTAGAACGTCCTGACAGTGCAATCTCAGGAATACCATCTGTTGGATACTGTGC
Source organism: Dellaglioa sp. CoH-57-MRSF-22 (assembly GCF_056781895.1). The sequence continues at coordinate 13,173 of NZ_JBXAXT010000004.1, forward strand.
TGGTGCAACGGCACTCATAACAAGTTCAACATTATGAACATCCATATTAAACACCTTCCTTTCAATACTCAAACCATTTTACCATATAAAAATGTGTTAATGTAACTTAATCTGAATCAAAAAGCTTTACAACATGAATTAAATAATTCGATGTTGTAAAGCTTTTATTTTGTTGCTGCCGTTTGGATAATCCAAATTATTTGTACTTCCGAATATGTTACCACATGCGTTGTCAAAATCTGAATTAAAGTATTGGGCCAATAAAATAAATATTCCCCACTACTATCTTTAGCATTTGCTGTTATATTAGTTGAATCTCCAGAAATTAGATCACCATAAGTTCTTGGCATATTCTTTAATCCAGACTGTAACTTTGGCCGAAATAAGTCAACATGTACAATATCGTTTGACTTATATTGTAGCCTACCTTTCAATTGCCATGATGGTGTCAATCCATCAGTTGCGATTATTTGCAAATAAGGTGATTCTCTATTATTACTATCAGAATAAATTGCAAATTCTGAATTATTTTTCTTAACATATTTGTTAACCGTATTAGGTAACGTACTGTACCCATACGTTATGTCTGCAGACACACTTTTAAGTGTCACGAGCATACTGAAAAATAAAATAAATAATAATATTAAATACTTACTTATCAGCTTTTTTCTTATCAACATATCTTTTAATAAGGAAAAAGATTAGTATCACTAGGATTGCGAGACCAAGACCTAAAGCAACATACCATAGCGGATTTGTTGCTTTTTGTGGATCTCCAATAGCATCTTTGTTGTACTTACTTGCATCATCATTTGTAATTGTGAAGTTTTTATTGAATTTCCAAGTGTTTTTACCACTTGTTGCTACAGCCTTTAATGTGTAGTCTCCAGCTTCTAATTGACCCTTGTCATAAAGCATTGGGAATTTGAAATTTGAATTAGGAGCCATTGATAGGTTCTTTAATGTTGTATTTTCTAAAACATCTGTTGAACCCTTTTTCATAATTTCAGATTTAATTGTTAATTTAGGAATAATTACGGCTTTATCGTTTTGGAATACAGGGAATACACCTTTACGATAGTTTCTCATACCAGCTTTAACTGATAATAAATTCATATTTGGTTCAACCGTCTTCTTCTCTAAAATTTTAATTCCAATTGCATATGAATATGCATTTGAAATTGAAATCCCTTTTTTATTACTTGTTTCTTTAGTTGAATTATCAACTTTTTCAAAATACCAGCTACCTAACAAAACACCGTTGAAACTATCTTTTGGCATAGTAATTGTAGCCTTAACGATTTTACTTCCTTTAGCAGGAACTGTTACGACACTACCTGAATCTAACTTAGTAAGTGAAGCTAAAGGATATTTCATTGATTTATCAATATTCTTTTTTGCTAATTCTTTTGCATATTCAAGCTGACCATTATCATTTGTAGATGCTGTATAAACAGCATTACGAATTTTTAATGCTTTGTCTGATGAATTAAAGATTTTAACTGAAATCGTTTCTTTTTCCTTAGCATCCAATTTCAAATCAAAGTATGATTGTTTCAAACTAGCTTTAACTTGTTTATCAGATTGAATACTTTGAACACTGTACCCAATATTATTTGCAGGAGCCTTAGCTTCAACAGACTTATTGAATAACCCAAGTCCACCCAACAATACCCCAGAAAATCCGAACAAAATCGCTTTTTTTATTGTTTTATTCATGACGTCCACCCTTTATTATTTATTAAAATTATTAACCTTAAATTCATTATACTACATTTATATTCATTACTATGTCTTTTTTTTAGAGTGTACTCACTATATTTGACAGTCTTTAAATGACTATACTCTAACAAGACTTTAAGATGCTGCTTTCTTGCTCCCTTTAATTATTACAGGACCATCAGTTTGATCAACTGTTGCTTTAGTGATAATTACGCGCTCGATGTCTTCTTGGCTTGGAATATCAAACATAACATCACGCATTGTTTCTTCAATAATAGATCGCAAACCTCGTGCCCCAGTATCTCGCTTAATAGCAAGTTCGGCAACTCGTGACAATGCCTCAGGTTCGAATTCAAGCGTCACACCATCTAATTCAACAAGTTTTGTATATTGTTTAACCAATGCATTTTTAGGTTCCGTTAAAATTCGAACTAAATCTTCTTCTTTTAATTCTTCTAAAGCTGTCATAATTGGTAAACGACCAACAAATTCAGGAATTAATCCAAATTTTAATAAATCTTCTGGAATAATTTGTTGCATAACACTATTTTGTTCATCAATAGTTTCAGAATTGGATTCAGCACCGAAACCAATCGTTTTATCGCCTAATCGATTTTTGACCATTGTTTCAATTCCAGCAAATGCCCCACCAACAATAAATAAAATATTCTTAGTATCTATTTGAATTAATTCTTGTTGTGGGTGTTTACGTCCACCTTGAGGCGGAACACTTGCAATAGTACCTTCAAGAATCTTTAAAAGTGCCTGTTGAACACCCTCACCTGATACATCACGTGTGATTGAAACATTCTCACTCTTCTTAGCAATTTTATCGATTTCATCAATGTAGATAATTCCTTTTTCAGCTTTTGCAACATCATAATCTGCACTTTGCAATAATTTTAAAAGGATATTTTCAACATCTTCACCAACATATCCAGCCTCAGTTAAAGTAGTGGCATCTGCAATAGCAAATGGTACGTTTAAAATTTTAGCTAAACTTTGTGCTAAATATGTCTTACCTGATCCCGTAGGACCAACTAAACAAATATTACTTTTTTGTAATTCTGTTTCGTCATTATCTTCGTCAACTTCAAGCATATGATTAACTCGTTTATAATGATTATAAACCGCAACTGACAACGTTTTTTTAGATTGATCTTGCCCAATTACATAATCATTCAATTTATTCATAATTGCTTGTGGTTTTAATACAAGTAATGGTTCAGAATCCATTTGTTCCCTGAATTCCTCGTCGATAATTTCCTTACATAAATCAACACATTCATTACAAATATAAACACCAGGTCCAGCAACGATTTTCATTACTTGATCTTGTGACTTACCGCAAAAAGAACAATTTACGGGTCCGCCTTCTTCAGTATTTTCGAACATTTTACCACCTCGTATTTTTCTTCTCATCTTTTACTTTATGCATACCTATAGTACCAAATAAAGCAATATTTCGCGAATATTTACGTTCAAATGTATTTAACAAAAAAGATTGAAGCTAATAAACTCGCTTCAATCTCATTCATTCAAAATGATTAATCAAAATATCCGATTAATTATTTATTTTTTCATTTTTGCTTCTTCAACTGCTGAGTCAGCTAACTCGTCAACAACTTTCTTGATAGCAATATCATGTTTTACCATATCGTCTGAAAGAGCAGAACGAACTGCTTCTTCTTCCATACCATATTGTTCTGCTAAGTTTGATATTTCAGATGAAACTTCTTCTTCAGAAGGTTCAATTTTTTCAGCGGCAACGATAGCTTCTAACACAAGATTTGTTTTAACACGACGTTCTGCGCCTTCTTCAAATTGTTTGTGTAAATCGTCTTCACTTGTTCCTGTTAATTGGAAGTACATCTTTGTGTCAATTCCTTGTTGTTGCATATTTGCAAGGTATTGATCCATTTGGCGATGAACATCTTCTTCAATCATTGAATTAGGAATTTCATCAACTTTAGCATTATCAACTGCTAATTCAATTGCTGCATCTTGAATTGCTTCCTTAGCTGCAGCTTCTTTTGTTTCTTTAATTTGATCTTTTGTTTTTGCTTGTAATTCTTCAAGCGTATTAACTTCTTCATCAACATCTTTAGCAAATTCATCATCCATTTCTGGAAGTTCTTTGCCTTTGACTTCATGAACTTTAACAGCAAATACTGCTTCTTTACCACGTAAGTCTTCAGCTTGGTAATCTTCAGGGAATGTAACTTTTACGTCAACATCCTCTCCAGCTTTATGTCCTACCAATTGGTCTTCAAATCCAGGAATAAATGAATTTGAACCTAATTCAAGAGTATAATTTTCTGATTTTCCACCATCAAATGCAACGCCATCAACTTTACCTTCAAAATCAATGATAACAGTGTCGCCAGAAATAGCTGCTTCGTCTTCTTTAAGTACAAGTTCAGCTTGTTGTTGACGTTTTGCTTCTAAACTATCTTCTACGTCTTTTTTAGTTACTCGACGTGATTGTTTAGGAACAGTTAATCCTTTATAGTCACCTAATTCAACTTCTGGTTGAAGTGTAACTTTAGCTTTAAGGACCCATGTAGAATCTTTTTCTAAACTATCAATGTTAATATCAGGTTGATCAACGGGTGATACTTTAACTTCTTCAAGTGCCTTTTCGTATGCTTCTGGCAATAGAATGTTTAAAGCATCTTCGTATAATGATTCTTCACCATACATTCTGTTAAATACTTGACGTGAAACTTTTCCTTTACGGAATCCAGGAACAGTTAAATCTTTCTTAACTTTTAAGAAAGCTTTTTCCAATCCTTCTTTAATTTTATCAGTTTCAATTTCGAATGTTATTTCTCCATTGTTTTTACCTGTTTTTTCAAATTTTGCTGACATTGTTTTCCCTCCGGTAGAACAAAAATTTTATATTCGTACTATTTATATACTTGTCTATTTTACCGTATCATTACTAGATTGTAAATGGTTATAAAAAAAAATTCGAAAAGCAAAAGCTTTCCGAATTTCTTTTTTTAATTAATTAAAAATTAATCATCAATTTCTGAAACGACTCCGGCACCAACAGTACGGCCACCTTCACGAACAGTAAATTTAAGACCTTTTTCAATAGCAACTGGGGCGATTAATGATACTGTAAATGTAACGTTATCACCAGGCATAACCATTTCTACACCTTCTGGTAATTCAATAACACCAGTAACATCAGTTGTATGGAAGAAGAATTGAGGACGGTAGTTTGAGAAGAATGGAGTATGACGTCCACCTTCTTCCTTAGAAAGGATATAAACTTCGCCTTTGAATAATTTGTGAGTTTTGATTGAACCAGGTTGTGCAAGAACTTGTCCACGTTCGATTTGTTCGCGATCAACACCACGGAGTAAAGCACCAACGTTATCGCCGGCTTCACCTTCGTCAAGTGTTTTACGGAACATTTCGATACCTGTAACTGTTGTTTTAAGAACATCTTCATGTAAACCAACAATTTCAATATCGTCTCCGACTTTAACTGTACCACGATCGATACGACCTGAAGCAACAGTTCCACGACCAGTAATTGTAAATACATCTTCAACTGGCATTAAGAATGGTTGGTCTGTAGGACGAACTGGTGTTGGGATGTATGAATCAACAGTATCCATTAATAATTCAACTTGTTTTACAGCTTCTGGATCGCCTTCAAGGGCTTTAAGAGCTGAACCACGGATAACAGGAATATCATCGCCTGGGAAATCATATTCGCTTAATAATTCACGAACTTCCATTTCTACAAGGTCTAATAATTCTTCATCATCAACCAAATCAGTTTTGTTTAAGAACACGATAAGGTAATCAACACCAACTTGGCGAGCAAGTAAGATATGTTCACGTGTTTGAGGCATAGGGCCATCAGTTGCGGCTACAACTAAGATAGCACCATCCATTTGTGCAGCACCAGTGATCATGTTTTTAACGTAATCAGCATGTCCTGGAGCATCGATATGTGCGTAATGACGTGCAGCTGTTTCGTATTCAACATGGGCAGTATTGATAGTAATACCACGTTCACGTTCTTCAGGTGCAGCATCGATTGAAGCGAAATCTGCTGCTTCACCGAAACCGTTGTCTGATAATACTTTACTAATTGCAGCTGTTAAAGTTGTCTTCCCATGATCGACATGTCCAATAGTACCAATATTAACATGGGGTTTTGTTCGTTCGTAATGTTCTTTTGCCATGAATAAGAGCCTCCTAGTGTTTTTGTAAGAATAAAACAGTTTTAGAAAATCTAACCCTGATGATTCTTTGTTTTTATTATACTACTTCTTTATTTAATAACAAAATACATTATCATCAAATAAAGAAGAATCCTTAAAATATTATATAGACTGTTTAGAGTTTTGTAAATACCTATTTAAAGAATACTGAAACTTTTTATCTCGTCTTAAAATAACCTGGTTAAATCTACGCTCATACAACTAAATCTAAGTGAAATTTTGGATTCTTTATTAGAATATCATAGATTACTGTAAACGGCTAGCTTTACCTAATCATTAATTCATAATTTCAGTTAATTCTTTCGAAAGTAATGCATTTAATTCAACCATATACGTTAAATTTTCAGTCCTTTTAAAAGTGGATTCCATACCTAACTCACTTTTTACTAATTCAATCCATTCTTTCTCAATACCCAAAAAATCACTTGCAAAAGGATAAATCATCCCCAATTTTAAATTTAACATATGATTTAAAGAATTATTCATTTGTACATCAATAGTTCCCTCATCATTTTTTGTTAATTGATTAATTGTCAGTAATACAGGTTCATTTTCATTTGCAACTAATTTTTTTACGTCAATTTTTTTCTGAGTTCCATCAACCCATAAATAGTTTATTATTTCAATATTATTAGGTATCTTTTGTACCTCTTGCAATAGACTTGATTTTATAATTGGATGTACGTCTTTATCCATAAATATTTTTTGACAAGCATCTAAGAATTCATTTTTAGGTAGTACCAGTCCACTTTGAACAATTTGTTGCTGTCCAAAAAAGTCCACTGAACCTAAGTGTGCAAATTGACGTTCATTTTGTCTAAGTTGTTTATCGAATTTTTCACGGCATTCATTTTCAGCATCCAAAACTAGTGATGTGGCAAAAGGTTGCTCTTTAACCAATTGCCAAGCTCGAATAAATTTATTGTTTTTTAACAGTATATTTAAATAAACTGCAAATTGATCCCCACGTTTTAAGTAATCGCTATAAAATTCGTCAGCGATAATTAACGCTTCTTGAAATTGAGCATCCAAAACTAGAGAATTAACCAATAATTTATTATTTTTAAAACTACGATGACCATCATAATTTTTTGTGAATAATTGTGATGCTAGTTGATAATTTTTGTCACTTACAGCCTTTTTTGCTAACTGATAATTTTGTTTCTCTTGGTCGGGAAACGGAATAATTTCTGCCATAATATCCTCTATTTATTCTAAAAAAAGGGATAACAACATTTGTGTTATCCCTTTTTGATTATTTTTCGTTATTTTTTGTTTCCGCCGGTTTAACTTCTTTAGACTTTGTTGATTTTCTATGATACTGATTAATTTCCATAATAACAGGTAAAATAACTGGACGTCGTTTTGTTTGTTCATATAGGAAATGACTCATTTTTTCACGAACATCTTGTTTTAAATGTCCCCAATCAAATTCTTTATTGTTCAAATTATCTTGTACTGTTTCTGACACAATTTCAGCACTCTTTTCAATTAAATCAAGGCTCGTTTTTGTATAAACAAATCCTCTTGATGTAATTTTAGGCTTGTTTATGATTTTTTTCTTTTTACGATCAATTGTGACGACTGCAATAAAAATACCATCTTCAGAAAGTATTTTACGATCTCTCAGTACAATATTTCCAATATCACCAACACCAATACCATCAATCATGGTATTTCCTGCTTCAACTTGCGATCCTAAATTCATTTTTCCTTCAGAATAACTTAAAACATCACCCTTACCAGTAATAAAGATATGATCATATGGCATTCCTAATGTATGTGCTAAATCAGCATGTGCCGCAAGTAATCGATATTCACCTTGAATTGGAACCAGGTATTTTGGTTTCATTAAATTGATCATTAGTTGTAAATCATTTTGACCAGCATGACCTGAAGAATTTAATTCATCAGAAATTGCTTTCACATCAGCTCCTGCTCGGTAAATGAGATCTCTTGTCTTTGCCACATTAGTTTCCATAGCTTTTGACGTTGTTGTCGTAATGAAAACAAGATCTCCTTCATGAATATTAACAGTTGAATGTTGATTTAAAGCCATTCGCTGTAATGATTTTAAAGGTTCACCCATTTTACCTGTTTCCAATATAATTAGTTGATCATCGTCATATTTGCTAATATCACTCATTGGAACAATTAAATTTTCATCAGGAAGAACTAATTTCTTCAAATCCATAGCTGTTTTAACGATTTTTTCAACATCGTGTCCTGTTAATATAACCTTTCGATGACTTTCCTTTGCAGCATTTAGTATCTGTTGTACTCGTAATATATTTGATGCCACACAGGCAACAATAATACGACCTTTTTGATATTCAAATGTTTCATTAATGTATTCGTCAATTGCACTTTCATTGACTGTTGGGAATGGGTTCTCAGCATTAGCTGAATCACTTAATAACGCTAAAACACCATTCTTACCAATCTCAGCTAAACGTCCAAAATCTGTTTGGTAAACTGGTGCCGCAGCTTGATCGAACTTAAAATCACCTGTATAAACAATCTGCCCTTCATCAGTACCTAAAACGATTCCTAATGATTCAGGAATTGAATGGGTCGTTTTAAAGAATGAAATTGTCGTTTTACCAAAATCAATCTCAGTCTGATCATTAACAACGTGAAAATCAGAAAATTTACTTGCCTTAGGATCATTTTCAATATTAATTTTTGCTAATGCAATTGTTAATTCTGATCCAAAAACAGGCACATCAAATTCACTCACAAAGTATGGTAATGCACCAATTGCATCTGCATGCCCATGTGTTAAGAAAACACCTACAATTCGTTCTTTATTTTCTCTCAAATAACTAAAATCAGGAATTACAATATCAATCCCTAATAAGCCATTTTCTGGATACATTAATCCAGAATCAAAAATAAATAGATCATCATCCACTTCAACGACATACATATTTTTACCATTTTCTCGAACGCCACCAAGTGGAATTATTTTAACTTTACTCATTACTTCACCTCTTACATATTTTATATTTTTAGTATTTTCACTAGTTGATTTATTTCATTGTCAGTTAATGCCTCTATTGGTAAACGACACCCACCTACTAAGATACCCTTGTAATTTAAAGCTGCTTTAGCTGGTCCAGGAGATGGAAGAGAAAAAAGTGCAGCCATTTTTGGCGTCAACTCTCTTTGAATATCTCCTGCAAGCTTAATATTTCCATCTTGTACAGCTTGATACATTTTAGTCATTTCAATACCAAATATATGGCTTGCAACAGAAATAACACCACTTGCTCCTAAGATTTTTGCAGTCAAACTATCCGTATCTTCACCAGTATACACCAAGAAATCATCTGGCGTTTGTTCAACAATACGACTTAAATTTTCACTACCTGTACAATCTTTAATACCAATAATATGATTATTATTAGATAACTTAACAATTGTTTCAACAGTCATAGTTACGCCTGTACGACCCGGAATATTATAAATGAAAATAGGCAATTTCGAAGCATTTGCAACTGCTTCAAAATGAGCAATCATACCTTTTTGATTAGGCTTATTATAGTATGGCACAACAACTAAAGCTGCGTCCACACCAGTAATAGCGGCTACCTCATTGGTAAAATCAATTGTCTCCATAGTATTATTTGATCCTGTACCAGCCATAATTGGAACTCTACCATTAACTATTGCCACTGTTTTTTTAATCAAATTTAATTTTTCAGAATGATTCAACGTAGGCGATTCGCCCGTAGTACCATTAACCAGGATACCTTTTGAACCTGTTAAAATTAAATGTTCAATTAATTTAATTAAGCGATCTTCATCCACTTGATTCTGATCATTAAATGGTGTGACCATAGCTGTCATTATATCTACATTTTCAAACATTCGCTTAATTCACTCCTTTCTTTTTACTTTGGAACTCTTAATAAATCTAATTCATGCAATTTTTCAGCAATTTGAACTGAATTCCATGCAGCACCTTTTAACAAATTATCCGAAACGACCCATAATTGGAAGGCATTATCCTGTTCTAAATCAGCTCTAACACGACCAACAAATGTATCTTTCTTACCAGTGGCATTAATTGCTTGTGGATATATCTGTTGTTCCGGATTATCTTGTAAAACCACACCGGGTGCATCTGCAAGAATATTTTGAATTTGTTTAACAGAAGCATCATGACTTTCAACTTCAAACCAAACAGATTCCGAATGGCTAACAACAACTGGTACACGTACACATGTTGCAGTAACTTGAATATCTTGATTAGACATTATTTTCTTCGTTTCATGAATCATTTTCCATTCTTCATGTGTATAACCTGTGTCTTCAAAAACATCAATTTGTGGTAGTGGATTAAATGCAATTGGATAATGCTTTTTATCACCAGAAGCTGGTAAAATCTTTGCTTCCATCTCTTCGCCATCAAGATAAGCTTGTGTTTCATCTTTTAATTCTTGAATAGCTAAGTTTCCAGCACCACTAACAGCTTGCATTGTTGTAACAACAACCTTCTTTAAACCGTAATTTTTACGAATTGGTTCTAGTGCAACTACCATTTGGATAGTTGAACAATTTGGGTTAGCAATTAGTCCTTTGTGTTCATAAAGTGCCTGTTCATTAACTTCAGGAACTACTAGTGGGACATCAGGATCCATTCTAAACGCACTAGTGTTGTCTACAACAACTGCACCACGTTTAATTGCTTCAGGTGCAAACTTTTTAGATACACTACCGCCAGCAGAAAATAGAGCCAAATCAACATTCTCAAAAGAATCAGATGTTGTTTCTTCTACGATAACATCCTGACCTTTAAATTTTAATACTTGTCCTGCAGAACGTTTAGATGCCAAATATTTAATACTATTGATGGGTAAACTTGTTTCTTCTAGCATTTGAATCATTCGTGTTCCAACAGCGCCTGTAGCACCGACAACCGCAACTCTATATCCGTCCATTGAAAAAAACCTTCTTTTTCTTTATTTGAATCTCAATTATACCATAAAATTTATGAACGTTTTACATTTAACTCACTTATAGTAGACATATCTTAAATTTTAAAAATAAAAAAAGCAAAACTCTTATTAAGAGTTTTGCTTTTAGTTTTAACGACGAAGACCTAAGCGTTGGATCAATTCACGGTAACGTTGAATATCTTTGTTACGTAAATATGCTAAAAGGTTACGACGATGTCCGATTTTCTTCATCAAACCACGTTGTGAAGCGAAATCTTTTTTATGAACGCCGATATGTGCATTCAATTCAACGATATCTGCAGTAAGTACAGCGATTTGTACTTCAGCAGAACCTGTATCGCCTTCTTGACGAGCATATTCGTTCATAATTTCTGTTTTCTTTTCATTTGTAATTGCCATTAGTGTTTCCCACCTTTCTGAATCTAAATGCCTAAAACCGAGTAAGTCGTCGGTGAGACGTCAACAAACTAAGTTAAAGGTTACTTGGAACAAATCTAACCTTACTAAAATTTAGAGTATATTGCAAGTTTTTTATAACTTCTCTTATCTAATTATTACTATCAAGTAAAAATCCTTTACAAGTTTTCATTGCATTAACTAATTTGGTTAGGTATAATAATGGTTGTTGAAATATTTGTTGAGAACCAATAAGGTGATCATGATAAGTGGAGGTGACTTAAATGCCAATTATTCAATCTGCAATTAAACGTGTAAAAACGAATGAAAAAGCAAACGTTAAAAATGCTGCTCAATTAAGCACAATGCGTACTGCTGTAAAGAAGTTTGAACAAGCTAAGACTGCTGGTGCCGATAATGTAGATGCTTTATACAAAGCTGCTATTACTGCAATCGACAAAGCACATTCTAAAGGTTTGATCAAAGAAAACAAAGCTGCTCGTGATAAGTCTCGTATGGCTGCTCGTTACGCTAAATAAGTTTTCAGAAAAATACCCAGTAGATTAATAATCTACTGGGTATTTTTTATTTTATACATCTATACGATTAATTTGAAGCATAAATAATGAGAATAATCCTTCTTGATCTTGTTGTGTCGTCTTCATTGCTTTTTCTAAATCAATTAACGCTAAATAAATTTTCCTCAAATCACTTCTATTAAATTTCTTTATCTTTTGAAGTGCCAACTTAATTCGATAAGGATGCACTTTTAAAACACTAGCTAAATCTCCTTGTGAGTAACCTTTATCTTGCAAAATTTTCACTTGTAATAATAATCTAAATTGTCCCAATAATATTGCATTTATCTTAATTGGCTCTTCATTTTGTAAAATTAAATCATGATACAACGTTACTGATTTTTCAATATTATTTGAAATAACAACATCTACTAAATCAAATATATTTTGTTCTAAAGTTTTAGAAACTAAATTTTCAACAGATGATAATGTAATTCGGTGGGTTTCAAAATTATACAAAAATAACTTTGGCAATTCATTCATGATTGTTGATAATTCTGTATTGGTTCTTTCTAGAAATAATTCCAAAGCGTTTTCATCTATTTCAAATGATTTGTTAGCCATCTCTTGGGCTATAAACTGTCGCGTTGCACGCTCATTTAACGGTTGATTATCAATAACTAGACTAAATTTTTTAAGCATCTTACTAATCTTTTTACGACCATCTAATTCTTTATAAGGCGCAAATATAACTACAATACTTGTTGGTTCCGGATGAGCTAAATAAGATAAAAGACCATCAATATCGTGTTCAATTTTTCTTTTTTTAGTGTCTGACGTTAGAAAAAAAGGATTTTGAATAAAAATTAAGCGCTTATCACCAAAAAAAGGAACAGACATCGCATCATCTAATGCTTTAGCCAACGGAACCTCCTCCATATCATATTTACCTAAATTCATCGTTCTCTCTTCTTCAGGTATCAACTCAGTAAATGCTTTTTTTACATCTTCCATTAAATAAGTCTCATTACCTAAGACAAGATTTACTGGCTTCACATTTTCAAGAGATAACGTTGAAATTATTGCCTGTGAATTCATATTTATCAGCTCTTTTCATTGTTAAAAACTTCTAATTTTTCTTTATAATTTTGAAACTTGCTGATTCTTATCATACCATGCTCTGCTGTACTAACAAACGGTATTCGATATTTTTTCAAAGTATCTAATGTTTCTTGATGTGGGTGGCCATATCTATTATTCTTACCAGCAGAAATCACCGCTAACTTCGGTTTTATTTGATCAATAAATATTGGATCAGTCGCAGTTTTACTGCCATGATGACCTGTTTTAAGAATTGATATTTGTAAATTGGGATATTTTTGAATAACCTTTTTTTCACCAGCTCGGTCCAAATCGCCAGTAATAAGATAGCTATATTTCCCGATTGTTCCAAATAAAACAAGAGAATCTTCGTTTTTTCCTATACCTTGATTAAAAGGATGTAGAATCATCAATTCAGCATCCTGTTTTTTACTATTATCTGTCATAGGTATCACCATTTTAGGCGGTCGAGTAGATTCTATTTTTTTAATGAATTGTGGCAGTTGTTCCATTCCAGATGGAACAATCATTCTATCGACGTCTATTTTGGTTAATATAGACGGAAAATTACCTATATGATCTGCATCTTGATGCGTCAAATATAAATAGTCTATATGACTGATTCCTTTGCTTAATAAATAATTAGTAATAATTTTTTCACCAGAAGTTTGATACTCCTTTCTAGTTCGCCAGCTATCCATCTTAAAATGAACTTTACCGCCTGTATCTACTAATGTAATTTGCCTATTAAACGGCTTTCTTATCAATGTTGAATCCCCTTGACCAATGTCAAAAAAAACGACTTCTTGCCGAATTGGAAAATGGATCCATAGAAATACCATAACATAGAAACTAACTAATATTGCCCATCTTTTAATACACGAAGGATGTAAAAAACATGTTAAGGTGCACATGAAAAATAGCATGCACATATTTAAACTGGGTTTACCAAACGTTATCGTTAATGGTAAACGTGCTAGTTCATCAAAAAAATAAATAAACGTTTTTAATACAGTATTTATCCCATCCATAACAACCTTAAAATGAATCCCAACCATTCCTCCAAAAATTACAATTGGTAGGATTAAGAATTCAAAAATAGGAATAATAAAAATACTAAGTACAATTGATAGAACATTCCACTGATAAACGTTGAAAAAAATAAATGGCAAACTAAATAAGTTTAGCCAAATACCTGATTCAAAAGTACCTTTATTCTCCATAAAGATTAGTAGTAATGACATTAGATAGCTCAACTGACCGCCAAATGTGAACAGTACTTGTGGTTCAATCACCAATCCTATTAACAAAGCGAAACACCAAACCGTAATCCCTTGGACAGGTTTATCAATTAGTTCACAAATAAGTTGAACCATACACATAAAAATTGCACGTCGTAAACTACTAGATTCCCCTGCAATAACTAAATAGCATGGAAGTAAAAAAAGTAATCCTTTGGCTACTGTCTCACGTGGGATTAATAGTCTATTTCCTAACGTTCTTATTAACATCACAAAATAATATACATGTAAACCCGATAAACAGAATAAATGAATTAATCCTAATTGTCTTATAGAGGCTAAATCCTGATTGAATTCCTGAGTCTTATCACCAATTACCAAAGCATTCAAAAATTTATCTAACGGATTGGATAAAGAATTAAAATAACTTTTTAATTCTGCTCGTAATTCATGTAACTTACTTATCACGGATTCAAGCGATAAATTCATGACATTTTTTTCACTATTATTAACTTTTATAATAGTCATACTATTGTAAATTGATTTAGTTCGCATAAAACTTTGATAATCAAACTCGTTTTCATTTGTCGCTGATTTAATTTTTTGTAGCTTAGCATCAACGTTTATAATTTTAGTGTGTTTATTATGTTTAATCTTATTGAGTTCATTTTGTGACTTACAGTTATAAAATCCTCGAATTTTTTGTGAATTAGAAATTATTTGTCCATCAAAACTAACCAAATCACCATTGATTGAATAATCATCAGGGTAAATTTTCACATTAACATTTTGTACCTCTTTTTCAACTACAACTTGCTTCTGGCTTTCCTTCGCATTACTGTAAAAATAAATACCAAAAATTAAAATACAGACACAACAAATATAAAAAGTTATCGAACGTTTTAACGTAATAATTCGTATAAAAATAACGATAGCGAAAATAATCCAAATAGGATTGTAATTTACAACATATAAACTTGTTATTCCAATAACTAACGTCGCAAAAAATAGATCAACTGCTTCAACTGATTTTATTCTGAAAATATTTTATTCAGAACAATTTCTTCAATATAATTTTTATCAACTTTTACTTGCTCAAAAATAACATTATTTCTTTCTAATAGTGATATGGCATAATCATCATTATGATAATTACGTAAATAATATATTTTTTTCACGCCGGATTGAAGTAGCATTTTTGTACACTGTAAACAAGGAAAATCTGTCACATAAATTTCTGAATTATCTGTCGCTGAGCCAAACTTTGCACACTGTAAAACTGCATTCATTTCTGCATGAATCGTTCGTACACAATGTCCGTCTACAAGGTAGCAACCTTCATCTATACAATGTACATCCCCTGAAACAGCGCCGTTATATCCGCCTGCAATAATCCGTTTATCTCTAACAAGTATCGCACCAACAGATAATCTTTCACATGTACTTCTTAATGATAGTAATGCAGCTTGCGTCATAAAATATTGATCCCAAGGAATTCTATTATCAGGCATTTAGGTATTTCCTTCTTTCATTTTTTTATAGTATATCAAAAATAAATCTTTAAAAAAAGTTAGACCGCTAATGAGTCCTTTAGACTTTCATATGTTTTATCACCGATGCCGCCAACTTCTTTTAATTCATCCGTAGTTTTAAACGATTGATGTTCTTCTCTATATTGTAAAATTTGTTCTGCTTTTTTTGGTCCAATTCCAGTCAACCCTTGCAGTTGTTCTTTCGTTGCGGTGTTTAAATTAACCGTTGATTCATCATTCGATTTATCCTGAGTTCCTGTAGTAGACCCTGCATCCATAACAGAAGATCCTTGGGCAGTAGTAGCTGCTACTTTATTTTCTTTTACTTCCCCTTTTGCCGGAACATATATAACCATCTCATCTGT
This sequence comes from Dellaglioa sp. CoH-57-MRSF-22, assembly GCF_056781895.1. The sequence continues at coordinate 29,259 of NZ_JBXAXT010000004.1, forward strand.
TACTTTTTGAGCTAAATTAATCTGTTTCTGATCAGCGTTAGATAAAAATCCCTCAGCTAAATCGATTACCTGACTAATTCTCATTCCTGTTTTCATTGTGTATATACCTGGTTTTTTTATATTTCCTTTGATATCCACAACGATTTTCCCACCATTTGAGGTTTCTAAATGGCTTGATATATTTTTTTCCGAGCTAGACGACGTACTAGTAATACTATTAACTAACATATCATCTGTTTTGCTACTTTTATGTTGTGTAACTATTGAAAAAATGGTCAATGCTATTACAGATACCACACAAATAATGATAATTTTTCGATATTCAATTCAAATTTTTTTTATTTGATCCATCTTATCCACCTCCCTCTTATATTTAAATACGCAAAAAAACGAATTTCATTTAAAATGAAATTCGTTTTTTTCCTTAAATCATTATCACGTATTTTAATGATGATTCATTTTATTTAAGTTAATCTTCCTTACTAATTACTTCATGACATTTTTTAATCATAGCTACTTTTATATGATTAGGTACCATATTTGAAATATCTCCATCAAATTTAAATATTTCTTTCATTAAACTTGAGGAAATATGTGCGTATTTAGGATTAGCAAGCATCAATACAGTTTCCACTGTTTCATCTAACTCTTTGTTCATCAATGCAATATCTTTTTCATATTCAAAATCCCTATTATTTCTAACACTACGAATAATTATTTTAGCATCTAATTGGTGCATTAAGTTAATCGTTAAATCTGATTCAACACTAACTACTTCTACATTTGCTAATGAAAAGGTAGCTTCACTAATCAAATCTACCTTTTCATCAGCTGTAAACAATGACTTCTTTTTAGTATTAGTCATAACTGCGACAATAACTTTATCAAAAATTTGGCTTGATCGAACAATAATATCTAAGTGTCCATTAGTTAATGGATCGAAACTTCCCGGAAAAACTGCATTCATTTTAGTTCTCCTTTTGATAAATCGTTACCTGTGTAATTCCATAATTTTGTCTCCTAAATAGCCTGAATCCAGAAATATCATCAGGTAAGTTAGCATATTGATCTGTTTCACAAATAATTAAAGCTTGATTATTTAACAACTCGCTGCTATCTATTTTTTTTATCGTATCAATTATTTCTTGGGTCTTATAAGGTGGGTCTAAAAAAACAAGATCAAATGTTTCTTTACCTTTTAATAGTCCAATTGCTTTATCGGCATCTTGCTTATAGACCGTAAACTTATCTTCTTCCTTTGTGATAGCAATATTATCATTAATTGTTTTAATTGCTTGATACTGTCTATCAATTAGAAAAGCATGCGAGATTCCTCTAGAAACAGCTTCGATACTTAACCCTCCGCTACCTGCAAATAAATCTAACGATTTACCGCCATCAAAATAAGGACCAATAATATTAAACACTGATTCCTTAACTTTATCCGTTGTAGGTCTTGTTGCCATACCCGGAACTGCTTTTAATTTTCTTCCGCCATATTCACCTGAAATTATTCTCATATACTTTACTCACTTTTATTTTTAAATTTTTCTTGATCTTCATCTGTTAATTTAAATGCTTTTTCACCCATTCGAGACCCAAAGTCCATATCAATATCAGGGCGATGCGATACTTCTGTCTTTTTAACAAATTTTAAATTTTGAATTTTCTTAATCGTCTCGGGTAGGTCTTCTTGATTCATATAAATGACAACATATTTCATTTTTTTTGAAATATATTGAATAATACCGAATCGTTTCAACTGCTTAATTTGCTTCATATGGTATAAAAACACAATGACACCTTGTCTTTTTTGTATAACTAACTTAGTCCCATTTTCTTCGTCAAGCATTTGATTATGACCCCCTTTTTATTTATTATTTAGTAATTCCTTTTTTCTTAAAGCTGATATATTTAAAACTAAGCCTACACAGAAACTCAAGATAAGCATACTTGATCCGCCATAACTAAGAAATGGAAATGTTACACCTGTTATTGGTAAAACACCTGATATACCACCAACATTAAATACAGTCTGCACTGTCATAAACGTCGCAATTCCATAACAACAAAGTGAATGGAAAGTTTCTTTACTTTTAGAACCAATAAAGATAATTCGTCCAATCATACTGAAAAGTAATATTAAAATAAAAAATACCATCAATAATCCAAGTTCTTCACCTGTAATTGCTAATATAAAATCAGTATACGGTTCTGGTAGATAGCCTCGTTTTTGGATGCTATTTCCTAGTCCTGCACCAAAAATACCACCATTACTTAATGCATAATATGAATTTACCAGCTGTTGTCCAGTTGATTGCTGATATTTAAACGGATCATTGAATCCACTAAATCTTTTAGCCATATATGCTAATGGACCACCAGAATCTGGAGAAACAGATTTTAATTTTGATAATAATATCATTAAAGTACCCATGCCACCAACAGAAATTAAAGAAGTTATTCCAATTGAATACCCACTAGCCAAAATAATGATTAATACTGCACTAAAATTAATAATAAACCCACCCACATCTGGTTCAACCAAAATTAAAATGAGTGGTAAGGCTACTGCAATCGCATAGATAAAACGACGTTTATTTCTACCCTCATAACTTAATTCTTTATTTTCACGGAATGCAACTTGTTGCGCCATAAACAAGACTAAAAAAATCTTGCTGATTTCTGCGGGCTGAATGTTAAAAGAGCCAAAGTTAATCCATCCTGCTGCACCATTAACTGTTTTACCGCTAAGTACTACGTATAAAAGTAGCAGAATGGACACTGCACCAAATAATATTATAAATCCAGAACTTTTAAAAAAATTAACCTTCATTGAATATATAAGGAAAGCAACTAGCAATCCTAAAATGGCAAAAAGCAATTGTTTTTTTAAATATGTCGTTGGATCGCCACCCGCCATTTGAACCTTATATGAACTAGCAGAATAAACCATGACCACACCAATTCCGGATAATATGATATACGGTATAAAAATAAAATAATCAAGATATTGTAATTTTTGTGTTATTCTTTTTAAAATTTGCATTTTTAATCCAACTTATTTCTTCATTTTTTCAAATTTAGTACTAAAGTGTCTATTCGAAGTTACTTCAAGATTCTTTATCTGCTTCTTTTCAGTTTTTTCTTCAAACAGAGCACACTCCAACACAAAATCTACTTCACGAGAAAAACGAACAATTAAGTATCAACTACTTCTTAAAATGTAACATAACCAAGCTAGTAAAATGTATTTCGCTGTTTCCAGATAAATTTATTTATTTTATCTACATTTTCTTGCAAAGTGACCATCACATTTTCTTTAGAAATGTTGTTTTTCATCGATTTTATTCTCTCGTGACTCCTAATAGTATACCATATTACTATTTATCATGATTAAAAAAAAGAGTTGAAAATGAACTTAATCATTTTCAACTCTTTTTAAATTAACCTTTTTTTGAATCTGTTTTATGTTGTTTTTGAGCTTTTTCACGCATATTTGTATCTAAGATACGTTTACGTAAGCGTAAATTATTTGGTGTGATTTCTAATAATTCATCCGTGTTCAAGAATTCCAATGATTCTTCAAGAGTAAGAATAGTTGGTTTCTTGATTGAGGCTGTTTGATCTTTATTAGAAGAACGAACATTACTCATAGCTTTTCCTTTAGTAATATTTACAGAAATATCACGTTCACGGCTACTTTGTCCAACAACCATTCCTTCATAAATATCAGTAGTAGGTGTTACATAAATTGTTCCACGTTCTTCAATACTCATAATTGAATATGTTGTAGCTTTTCCTGAATTAATAGAAACTAATGCGCCATTACGACGACCAGGTTCCCAGTTACGGATAACTGGTTTGTATTCAGAGAAAGTATGATTTAAGATACCGTATCCACGAGTCATTGAAAGGAATTGTGAATCATATCCAATTAAACCACGAGTAGGAGCTGAGAAAGTTAAACGAGTTTGGCCGTTATTACCGGTCTCCATGTTAATCATTTCACCCTTACGTTGAGCCATTGTATCAATAACACCACCAGAATATTCATCAGGTGTATCGATTTGGACGCTTTCAAATGGTTCTTGCATCTTGCCTTCGAATTCACGGTAGATAACTTCTGGACGTGAAACTTGAATTTCATAGTCTTCGCGACGTAAAGTTTCAATTAAGATTGATAAATGTAATTCTCCACGACCTGAAACAACCCAAGCATCTGGAGAATCTGTATCTTCAATTTTCAATGAAACATCAGTATGCAATTGTAATTTAAGACGATCTTCCATCTTTCGAGCAGTAATGTTTTTACCATCTTGTCCAACAAATGGTGAATCATTCGTTCTGAATGTCATTTGTAGTGTAGGTGGATCAATACGCATTAATGGTAATGCTTCTTGATGATCACTTGGTGTTACAGTTTCACCAACGAAGATGTCATCCATCCCTGAAACTGCAATTAAATCACCGGCTTTAGCTTCATTAATTTCAACACGATCTAAACCGAAGAAACCAAAAAGTTTTGAAACACGGAAGTTTTGAACTGAGCCGTCAAGTTTAATAACAGAAACTTGATCACCAACAGCAATTTTTCCACGGAACACACGACCAATACCAACACGACCAACATATTCATTATAATCCAACATTGAAACTTGGAATTGTAATGGTTCGTCACTGTTATCAACTGGTGCAGGAATTGTATTTATAATTGTTTCAAAAACGTCATCCATAGAATGTTTTTGAGTTTCGATATCTGGATCCATACTTGATGTACCATTGTATGCACTAGCATAAATAACAGGGAAATCAAGTTGTGCTTCATCAGCACCTAATTCAATAAACAAATCAAGAACTTCATCAACAACTTCTTGTGGACGAGCACCCATACGATCAATTTTGTTAATAACAACGATTGGTACTAATTGTTGTTCTAAAGCTTTTTTCAAAACAAAACGTGTTTGAGGCATTGTTCCTTCAAAAGCATCAACGACAAGTAAAACACCATCAACCATTTTCATGATACGTTCTACTTCACCACCGAAATCGGCATGTCCAGGTGTATCTAAAATGTTAATTTGTTTGTCGCCAACTCTAACAGCAGTATTTTTTGATAAAATTGTAATACCACGTTCTTTTTCAATATCATTTGTATCCATGGCACGGTCACTAATTTCTGAATGGCCATCCAATGTATCTGATTGTTTTAATAATTCATTAACTAATGTCGTCTTACCGTGATCGACATGGGCGATAATCGCAATGTTACGAATGTCATCTCTTGTTTTCAAGTTTGTTCTTCCTTTCGTTGGAGCCTTAATATTTTTACGAATAATAACTACAGTTCACTATTATAGCAGACAATTAACACACTTACTAAAAGTTTTCATACTTTTTCATAAATAAATCGCATAAAAAAACTGCGACTTGTTAGTCACAGCCACAACGCGATTCTACTAAAAACTATTTAGTAGTTTTAAAATGTCCTCTTGTGCGTTTTCCGTTGCTATTAATACATCTGCTGATTGTAACATATCGAGCTCTAACCCGTCAATTGTTTTCACGGTGATACCAAGAGTTTCCGCCAATATTTTACCGGCTGCAAAATCCCATGGTTTTAAGTGAGAAACATAACCAATTTCTTGTCCACGTAATATGTGAACAAACTCAATACCGGCACTTCCATAAACCCTAGCACCTGAACTATGTTGAACAATTGATTGTAAATGCTTATAGTCCATCATTAACATAGGTGAGCTACAACCTAGCAAGCCATCCTTAAGTGCTATATTTTCAGGCTTTTCAAGTTTTTTATCGTTGGCAAAGACGCCCCTATCTGGCCCACCAGAATATAAAACATTATTCATTACATCCATAATGAATCCCAATTTTCCAATACCGTTTTCATAAATACCAATCATAATCGCGAAATGATCTTTCTGTTTGACAAAATTCATTGTGCCATCAATTGGATCAACAATCCAAACAGTACCATCTAAATTTGTTACATCATCCCCAAAACCTTCTTCACCTAAAATTTTGGCTTTCGGATCAAAGGTACGAATTTTGTTTACTAAAAATTTTTCAGTCTGTTTATCCATATTAGTTACAAGATCAACTCGACTACTTTTTGTTTCAACAGACAATGGATTTCCAAATGCATGAATAATATTTTCACGTGCCTCTGTCAGCCAACTTTTAACCTGATAATTAACCTCATCAATATTCAAATCATAACCTCCCTATTGGTTAATTTTAATAACGTCCCTTGTACTCTCTCTTGCAAATTTCATTGTACGATAAATACTAAAACCTGATTCATCTTCGTACGATCTGCCTATTTGTTTTTCCTCCATTTTGGAAGGAACAATTTTTTTAAACTCACGATAATTATAAAGCAATTCTTCTCGATCAATACCTGTAGAATTTGCTAATTCTATTGCTTTATAGAATTCACTGACAGAGATAATTTCTTCAGTAGTCCAATGTGCTTCTAATGGGTAATCAATTTTATTATTCATAATTTAGTGTGTTAAACTCCCTTTATTTTTACTTTATTTAATTATTGAATTAATTTTCAACTAATACTTTCAATATACTTGAAAGTAATTACTATGTTTCATTTTACAGCAATCCATTAAAAACTAAAAGAAATGAAACATAACTATTAATTTTCAAATGGCCTACAGATATGATTATTTTATGCTACAATGTACCGTAGAATATTAATTTGGAGGTACTATTTTGATTAAAATAACAATGAAAAATATCATTCGTGAAGGTAATCCAATTTTACGAAATCGTTCAAGCGAAATGACTTTTCCGCTTTCAGATGATGATAAACAACTCGCACATGATTTAATGGAATTTTTAGAGAATAGTCAAAATGAAGAAATAGCTGAAAAATATCATCTACGCGCAGGTGTTGGCTTAGCAGCTCCGCAATTAGCAATTTCTAAACGAATGACTGCTGTCTTAATCCCTGGCCCAGAAGGTGAAGAGCCCACACTTAAACAAGTGTTAATTAATCCTACTATTTTAAGTCAGTCAGTTCAAGTTGCTGCACTTTCAGAAGGTGAAGGTTGCTTATCAGTTGATAGAGATGTCCCTGGATATGTGCCAAGAGCTGATCGGATTACACTTCGTTACTTTGATATCGAAGGTACACAACATAAAATCCGCTTGAAAAATTATGAAGCAATTGTAGTCCAACATGAAATTGATCATTTAAATGGTATATTATTCTTTGATCATATTAATACTGACAAACCATTTGCTATACCGAACGATGCTATTATGCTTGAATAAATAACTAAAGAGTTTCTCCAATAATTAATTTATTGAAGAAACTCTTTTTATTTCACTTTAAACATACTGTTTGAACTATACCTTTTTTAAATCTTTAGTATACATAATTGTCTCAACATTAACCAAATGTGCTACCTCTAAATGTAAAATACCGTCTAAATACCAAAGATCTGTTACTTCAAATGCCGATTTTGCTTCGACACTTTTTTTAACCAGGTTCATCATTTCAAATTCTTCAAATAAATTGAAAAAAATGTTTCTTATTTTCCCGATATTCTCTTCTGAAGGAGACTTCATCTGAAATTGATACTCAAATACCATGACCCTCTTACCCCAAACCTTTGAAACAATTTCTGTAACCCTTAGTATTTCAGAATTAATACCATATTCATTACCATGTAGTCTATTTAAAGCAAATTCAACCGCATTATCTGTAATAAGTTTGCTTTTATTTTTAAGAATAGTAATCTGTCTATTTCTTTTCAGACGGTTATAATTTAAAATTATGATGATCATTAAAACCACTACAGTCACTATTTTAACTACCAACCACATTTATAAAACACCACTCTTCCTTATACGATAACTTTTCATAATTATAACATGTCTGTTAAATTTTATCCTTTATAAGTCTATTCAAATCGGTCTATTCTATACTTAAATAATAATATATGATAAAATATAAATTATATGTTGTGCAGACAACCCCCAGTTCGGTTTCTAATTTCCATTTCAAATCATTTTAACCAAAATGATATCAATTTAATTTAAAGGAGTTTTACAAATGATTTTTAAAGTTTATTATCAAGAAACACAAGATAGAAATCCACAAAGAGAAGAAACAAAATCACTTTTCCTTGAAGCAAGTTCTGAAATTGAAGCTCAAAGTATTGTTGGTCACCAAACAACACATAACATTGAATTCATTGAAACATTATCAGATAAAGCTTTAGCATATGAAAAGGAAAACCCTACATTTAAAATGACGGAGTTTTCTGAATGAAAAAGATAAATGTTAAAAATAACGAGACTGGTGTTTTTGCAGTCGGCGGATTAGGTGAAATTGGTAAAAATATGTACGGCATCCAGTTTCAAGATGAAATTATCGTCGTCGATGCAGGAATCAAGTTTCCGGAAGATGAGTTATTAGGAATTGATTACGTTATTCCTGATTTTCAATACTTAGTTGCCAATCAACAAAAAATTAAAGCATTAGTTATCACCCATGGTCATGAAGATCATATTGGTGGTATTCCCTATTTATTAAAACAAATTAATGTCCCAATTTATGCTGGACCATTGGCTTCAGCATTAATCAAAGGAAAATTAGAAGAACACGGGTTACTTGCCACAACAGAAATGCATGAAATTGAAGAAGATACTGTTCTTAAATTCAGAAAAACGAGTGTGTCGTTCTTTAGAACAACTCATTCAATTCCTGATACTTTAGGTGTCGCAATCAAAACGCCATCTGGTAACATTGTAGTCACTGGGGACTACAAATTTGATCTAACACCTGTTACTAATCAGCCGCCCAACCTTCAAAGAATGGCTCAACTTGGTGCTGATGGTGTACTTTGTCTACTATCTGATAGTACAAATGCAGAAATTCCTAATTTTACAAAATCAGAAAGATTCGTTGGTAAATCAATTCGACGAATTTTTGAAAAAGGTGAAGGCCGCATTATCTTTGCTACTTTTGCTTCAAATATTTCCCGAGTACAACAAGCTGCTGAAGCTGCTGTTGCCAAAGGCCGTAAAATCGCTGTCTTTGGACGTAGTATGGAGGCAGCAATTGTTAACGGACGTGAATTAGGATACTTAAATATTCCAGATGATGCCTTAATTGATGCACGTGATATTAATTCATTACCCGCAAATGAAATTTTAATTTTATGTACGGGATCACAAGGTGAACCAATGGCAGCTCTTAGCCGTATCGCTAATGGGACTCATCGTCAGGTTTCTATTCAACCTGGTGATACTGTTGTTTTCTCAAGTTCTCCAATTCCTGGTAACACAATCAGTGTAAACCACGTTATTAATGAACTTTCAGAAGCTGGAGCAACTGTTGTCCATGGTAAAGTAAATAATATTCATACTTCTGGTCATGGTGGCCAAGAAGAACAAAAATTAATGCTCAGTTTGATGAAACCTAAGTATTTCGTCCCTGTCCATGGTGAATATAGAATGCTTAAAATTCATACTGGATTAGCTGAACAAATTGGCGTTCCAAGAGAGAATAGCTTTATTATGGAAAATGGTGATGTCTTAGCTCTAACTAGTGATTCTGCTCGAATTGCTGGTCATTTTGAAGCTGATGATATTTATGTCGATGGTTCAGGAATTGGTGATATCGGTAGCGCTGTCCTAAATGATCGACAAGTCCTTTCTGAAGAAGGCCTTGTTGTTGTCGTTGCAACGATTGACATGAAAAAACATGAAATTCAAGCAGGACCAGATTTATTATCTCGTGGATTTGTCTATATGCGCGAATCAGGAGAATTAATTAATCAAGGTCGTCGTCGCTTATTCCGTGTCATGAGTCGCTTATTAAAAAATGATAAAATTACAGAAGCCATGATTAATGATGCAATCGTTGATGACTTACAAAAATTCTTATATGAACAAACTGAACGTAAACCAATGATTTTACCAATGTTAGTTATCGTTTAACAAAAATAGCTCAATATTCTAATTAGAATATTGAGCTATTTTTATATAATCAAAATTTATCTTTAAATCCTTTTAAATTTTAGTTATAATTATTAGTATTAATTAAGGAGGGAAGTTCATGAATCAATATTTCATTATCGTTAATGAGTCTGCTGGAAGTGGTCGTGCTAAACAAATTTGGCAATCTATTGAAAAAAAATTAATTTCTCAAAATGTCTATTTTAAGGCCCATCTGACAGACTATATTGGTCATGCTTCCCTTCTAACGGAAAATTACGCCAGACATTATCACCCCATCGAAACAGACAATAATCAAATTATACTAGTTATTGGCGGCGACGGTACTTTAAATGAATGTATCAATGGTGTTAAAAATGCGAACACATTTGATATCCCAATTGCCTATATTCCTGCAGGATCAGGAAATGATTTTGCTCGAGGTGTCGGTATCCCCAAATCTCCACTTGTAGCTCTTGAACAAGTATTAAACACAACTTCACCTAAACTATTAAACTTAGGTGTCATGCACGAATTATCACGGCATGAAAAAAAATACTTTATAAATAATGTTGGCGTAGGTTTCGATGCGCAAATAGTAAGTATCGCAAATCAATCAAGTTCAAAGAAACTATTGAATAAACTTCATCTAGGATCGCTTACTTACTTAAGCGCCCTATTAGGAACTTTATCAAGACAAGCTGCATTTCCCATAACTGTCCGGGTGAATGGCCATCAAGAATTTTATCAAAATGCCTTTCTTGTAACAACATCAAATCATCCCTACTTTGGTGGCGGTGTTCCAATTTTACCAATGGCAGATCCGACAAAAAATAATTTAGACTTAATTATCATTGAAAAACCTAGTGCACTAAAATTAATCTATCTAGCCATTTTACTGAAATCTGGTAAACATATTAACCAAAAAGGTGTTCACCATTTTACATCAGATAAAATTAAACTTTCCGTTGACTCTTTAGAGTACGGTCAAATGGATGGTGAAGACCTAGGAACCCGTTTCTTTGAAATTGAGTATAGCGTCTTATCATACCCATTTTGGATTAACTAAAAAGCCTATATATCTCATTTAATTGAGATATATAGGCTTTTTCTATGGTCGGCTATTCTCCATTCCAATCATTGGATCAATTGAACCATCCATAATATTGTCGTTAGTTAAAATAAATTTTTCAATTAAAGTTGGAACAGGCGGAGCTATTTTAATAGATTTTTTAGCTAGTTGGCTCTCTTTAATCGAATCATCAACTTTTTTAATATCACCATCAAAAATCTGTTCAATTCGTAATAATAACGTTGTTTTTCTATTGGCTGATTCATTCTCAACACATTCTTCAAATGATTTTTCTTCGCCAAGCAAAATCAATAACTGGCTAGCACGGGTAATTGCGGTATACAGTAAATTACGTTTAAGCATTCGCTTATACTGCGAAACCATTGGCAAAATAACCATTTTAAACTCACTACCTTGAGACTTATGAATAGATGTGCAATATGCCAAAGTTATTTTTTGCCATTCATTTCGCCTGTAAGTCACTTCTGTTTGATCAAAAGCAATAACTAGTTCGTCTACCTTATCTTCGCTATCTTTGGCCAATGTAATTCCTACAATCTTACCTATATCTCCATTAAAAACATTATTTTCAGGACTATTAACAAGATGTAACACCTTGTCACCAATTCTAAATTTTTGATCTCTAAAAAGTACTTCTTTTTGTCTACTATTTTCAAGTGGATTCATAATATTTTGTAACATTTCATTTAAACGATTAATTCCCGCCGCACCTCGATACATTGGTGCCAGAACTTGAATATCACTTGAAGTGAACCCTTTATTCTTAGCTCGTTCAACAACCTGTTTAATAATTGATTCAACTTGAAATTCACGACTCGCGAAAAATGAACGATCCTTTTGATTCTGTGTAAAATCAGCAGGTAATTCACCTTTTTTTATTGAATGTGCGAGTGAAATTATTGATGACCCATCACCTTGACGATAGATATCCGTTAATTCTTTTCGCTCAAGATAGTCACTTTTCAATAAATCATAAAATGTTTGCCCAGGACCAACAGAAGGCAATTGATCTTTATCACCTACAAAAATGACTTTCATATCTGTAGGTATTGCATTCATTAATGTATTCAATAAATACGTATCAACCATCGACATTTCATCGATAATTAATAAGCCACCTTCTAAATCTTTCGTTTCAACATCATTATTCGATTCTCTTCCAGTTAGTCCTAAGAGTCTATGGATTGTACTGGCAGGTAATCCAGTCGTTTCAGTCATTCTTTTTGCTGCTCGCCCAGTAGGTGCAGCTAAAAGAATAGGAAATGTTTGTCCTTCTCCATAACTACTAAGATCGAGCGAAAAGTCATTTAATTCCGCAAATAACTCCACGATACCATTAATAACGGTTGTTTTACCCGTTCCTGGGCCACCTGTTAATAAAAATATCTGTGAATTCATAGCCGCCCTAATGGCATTAATCTGTGACTCACCATAATTCATATCAAGTTTTTTTTCAATCTTACGAATTGCTTTATCAATATCTTTTTCTGCTAACTTACCTTTTTCTTGCCCCGATGAAAGTAATCTTTTTAAATGTTCAGCAATTTGGTATTCTGCATGATACAGATTTTTTAAATAAATACGCTGTTCATCACCGACAACGAGTCCTGATTTAGCTAAATTAATGAGTTCTTTTGAGATTGCCTCAGGGTTTATTCTGACTCTTCGACTACTCTCTAATAATCGTAAAGATGCTTCCAACAACGGCTCTGCAGTCGCATAGGTATCGCCATCTTGTTGACATAAATCATTGATACTTTGCAAAATACCTGCTTGTATTCGACCTGAAGAATCAGCTGCAAATCCTAATTCTCCAGCAATTTGATCTGCCTTTTTAAAGCCAATATTTTCAATATCATTTACTAGTTGATATGGATTTTCTTGAATAATTTCAAGGGTTTTTTCTTTATAAGTTTGATAAATAGTTGCGGCTAATTGACTACCAAATCCAAAACCATTTAATCCAATAATAATTTGTTCCATCCCATTATTTACTCGAACAGTCTCTAATATTGTTGTTTTCTGCTTGTTTGATAATTCTAATGAATCAAGTACAGTATCATCTGCTAATATTTTATCAATTGTTTTCGTTCCTAACTTTTCAACAATTGATTCCGCAGTCTTTTTCCCAATCCCTTTAAATTCTGAGCCAGATAGATAGGTAATAAGCCCCATTTTTGAAGTAGGTGTTTCATTTTGATAATTACTCGTTTGAAATTGTTTCCCATATTTGGGATGCTCAACTTGTTGACCATAGAAGCGGTACGTAGATTCCTCTTTAATGTCAGCAAAATTACCAGTAACAACAACCTCATCTTCAGGCCATTCCAAATTACTTTCAATACTGTGAATTAGAATCACTTTATAAAAACTATCTTGGCTTTGAAAAAATATGGTTGCAACCTTACCAACCAAGTAAGCTTGTGTTTCATCACTTTGAGGATCATCATTAAATAAATTTAGTTTCTGAACAACCATTATTTCACATCCTCTTTATTTATCACGTAATTTTATAAACGATTCTATTTCACTTAATCTTTGTTTTTGTGCCTCAAAATAGGCCTGATTGGCTATTTTTGAACGATCAAAATAAGTATTGAATTCAATTCCTAAAACCATATTAGCTAAGCCTCGTTGAAAATTAGCCTTTGCATTATTTTCATCTATTTTAAGAACTAAGTCATAATATTTACCAGCATTTTCAAACTGACCCAATGCTAAGAAAATATCGCCAATTAATTCGTTGGCGTCCATATTTTTAGGATTTATTTCTTGAGCCGTAATCGCAAATACTAATGCTTGTTGATACAGCTCTTGAGCCATATATGATTGTGCTAACATTAAAAAAGCTGTTTCTTTCAACTTTTGATTAGTTACTTTTTGAAATGATTGAATTGCTTCAGAATACAGTTCTGCCTCGTAAAACACGTTACCAAGACCATATTGTAATAAATCAACTTGTTCATTTTTCTCATCAAAATATCCAATAGCTTTTTTATACAGTTCTTCCGCCTGAGGGTAGTCTTTTACTTTTGTTAAATAACTACCTAATTCATAATAAGCCGTTTGATTATTAGGTTCTTTTTCAACCTTTTCAACTAATTGATGAATAATATGTTTTGATTCTGCTTCTTTTTCTTCTCTCTTACCCATTATTACTCCTTAAACGACATCACTTTCATCGCGTATTCTATCCAAATAACTAGTATCATTCCATTTAACTAATTTAAATTCGGTTCCATTTTGTGTTTCCAAAATAGTCGTACTAGTATTCGATAAGCCACCTTGTTTACGGAAGTCTTTCAGCGGTACTCCTAATAAATCGTGAATCAAGGCACCAAGCGCCGCACCATGACTAACAATGATAATATTTGCATCTATTTTATTTTGGTCAACAATTTTTTTAATTGTTGGAACCATCCGCTTTAATAAAGCTTGAAATGTTTCGCCATTAATATTTTTAGGATCATATTTATCGGGATGATTACGGAAGGCATCGAGTTCCTCAGGATACTGAACAGCCACATCTGTAAACTTCATGCCTTCCATTTTCCCTAAATGAAATTCTTCTAAGTTATCATTCAAAATAACATCCAAATTTTGGTTTAGGCCTGTATTAATTAAATTTGCTGTGTCCTTTGCACGCTTAATAGGACTTGAATAAATAGCATCAAATTTTATTGATTTAAGTGCTTTGATTAATTGTTGTATTTCTATGTAACTTTGTTCAAGTAAGGGTGAATCTCCATTCGCACCTTGGTATCGTCCCTCAAGATTCCATTCTGTTTTGCCATGTCGAATAAAATATATATTAGTCATCAGTCAATAAGACCCCTTCGTTTTTTCATCTCTATTATATTATGCCACAAATATAAAAAGGCACAAACAAAATATTTGTTTGTGCCTTAACTATTATAAATTCAATTTAAACATATTGTAATTGTTTTGATCCCTCAGTTGACTTTTTAAATGCAGCGTCAATGATACCACTACCTAAGCATTCTGCGCCATCGTAAAAGACAACAGCCTGTCCAGGTGTAATAGCACGTACTGGTGCATCAAATTCAACTGTAGCTTCTGTACGGTCATCATTTAAATGAACCGTCACACCAACATCAGTTTGACGGTATCTAAACTTAGCAGTGATATGGAAATCATTGCCAAAGCGATCGATTGGTGCCATAAAACTTAACTCTGATGCTTCAAGATAATCGGCATAAAGTAAATCATTATGGTAACCTTGTCCAACAATCAATGTATTTGTTGCTAAATCTTTACCTACAACGAACCAAGGATCGTTACCTTCACCCGTACCACCAATACCAAGACCTTTACGTTGACCAATTGTATAATTCATAAGACCATAATGCTCGCCCATTTTTACACCGTCAACAGTCATCATATTACCCGTTTGTGCTGGTAAATATTCACCAAGGAACTTTGTAAAGTTTCTTTCGCCGATAAAACAAATACCTGTTGAATCTTTTTTCTTAGCAGTTGAAAGTCCAGCTTCTTCAGCAATTCTTCTAACTTCTGGTTTTTCAATGTTTCCAATTGGGAACATAACTTTTTGAATTTGTTTTTGTGATAATTGACTCAAGAAATAAGTCTGATCTTTGTTACTATCATCCCCACGTAACATATGCATAATACCGTCAGCATCTTGCTCAACTTGTGCATAATGTCCCATTGCGATGTAATCAGCATCAAGTTCCATAGCATAATCGAAAAATGCTTTAAACTTAATTTCTTTATTACACATCACATCTGGATTTGGTGTCCGACCCTTTTTATATTCATCCAAGAAATATGTGAATACGCGATCCCAATATTCTTTTTCAAAATTAACGGAATAATAAGGAATTCCAATTTTGTTTGCTACTTTAGCAACATCTTTGTAATCTTCTGTTGCAGTACAAACACCCATTTCGTCCGTATCGTCCCAGTTTTTCATGAAGACACCAACTACATCATAACCTTGTTGCTTTAATAAATAAGCAACAACTGATGAATCGACGCCACCACTCATCCCAACAACGACACGAGTTTTACTATTATCTGGCATACTATCACCATCATTTCAATTAGATTCTGAAAAAATCTACGATTTGAAGGTCGCACTATTTCAGTAAGTACTATTATACCAATAATATATACTAATACAACCCTAGTGTGTCATAATTTACTTTACTTAGTTTATACGATCATCAAATCCACTTATTTTAATAGATTCTATTCGTGATACCACTTGATTGGTACCATTAAGCATAGGCCCTTTAATAATACTTTCGCCTTTTTGTAAATTAGATAAAAGATATTGATATTGTTGATTACTGTCTTTATCTAAAGATAGCGTGTTCGCAATAAGTTTAACTTGGTCTTCCAATGGTAAAAAATTAACTTGCTCAGATGCATTATAGACACTACTGATATCACCCTTAATAGCTGATATAGATTGAGTTGCAAAAATTCCTGACCAACCGAATTTTCTTCCTTCTTTTAAAATTTTAACAGTTGGAGAGTTATCTTTAAAATTTAAATTTTGTATTTCATCAAGTACCACTGGAATTGGATTTTCTTCTGTATTTCCAATACTTTGAAGATAATTAAACAAATCCCAAAGTACAAATTCAGTAATAACTTTTTGTATATCATGTTGAAATCCTTTTAATTGAAAAATATGAATAGTTCCATCTTTATTTAAATATGACTCCCAGTTTTTGGAATCTTTAGTATAAGTGAAAGGATTTGAACTCAATAACATATCTAGTCTACCTACTATTTTTAACCCATCCTTGAATTCATCTTCGTCACTTAATATATTTTTTAAATGTAAAAAGGTAAATGATTTACCGTTTCTTGCATAACCATCACTTATTGCAGTTTTCAATGAATACCTTTGCTGAGTGCCTAACTCAAAAACGTTATCTAACATTTGAGATACTCGGTCTGCCATATCATTTACATCTTCAGTAATAAAGGTTCCACCACCATAATCTATTTCTTGAAGATTAAATGGATTTATAGGTAATTTATCCCCCGCTTTAACTAAGTGAAATTGAATTTTATTATCATGTCTCATTTTGCTAACAAAATTTTTATCCAATTGATTTTCCAAAAATCCATCAGTATAATCAACTACCAAACTATTAATATTTTTATTAGCCAACTCATACAGTAATGTTTGAACAAAGTAAGTCTTCCCCTGCCCAGACTTACCCGTAATAATCATGTGCCTATTTGAAAGCCCTGGATTTCCATACTCCCAATAAGCTTCATCAACACTACCTTTTTTAACGCCTAATTTAATTCTAGTTTTTTCAGAAAATGTATTTTCAGGATATTCTATTTCAAAATCAGAAAGTTCATTTATATTCGAATATTGACTTTGACTTTCATTTATACTATTTATAGATTTAATTTCGTTGTTATCTTCAAAATTTTTTTTATCCTTATTTTCACAATATTCATAAGCTGACTCTGTATCTAATTCTTTGTTTATAATAATATTTTTTCCTTTATCAGTATCGATAGTTTCTTGATAACTATCATCATGCAAAATATTTTTTAAAAGGCTTTCTTCCGGAAATCCCAATTTTCCACTTTTAATTTCTGAGATGATTTCATTTAATCCCTTACTTGCATAAATGTATGCGTCACCCTCAGGAAGTTTAATTTCAGTTATATTCTTACCGCCTAATTCCTTTCTAAGAATTCTCCGACTATCATTTCTATCACCAAATGAAACAATGAAAGCCTTGCCATAATATTCGTTTAATTCATTTGAAATTATAAAATCATTATTCAATAACTTATCATCATTATCTTGAATTTTTTTATATAGTTCTGCATTTATTAACTTGTTATTAAACATTTTTTTTAGATTAGCTAAATATATTGTCATAAAAAAATTACGGTAATATTCGGATTTAAATTTATTTTCATCCCTCAGCGCCTCATTTATTGTTTCTGCCGTATTAACCGCCTGCAACGTTGCCTTAGATATAACATCCGAATGGTTCTGTCCAACTTTAACTTCGACAGGAAACAAATGAATTTTTAAATTTTCTCCTACTTCAACACCCATGAATAACAGATCATCACTTGTAGCTCCTGTCATTCCTAGATTTTTTGCTGTAAATAATCCTTCTTTTTGGCTCATGCCAACCATTCCAGAAACTCTTAATATCTCTTCTAGCGATATGGGCACCCAAATAATATTCTCAGTTTCTAAAATACCCATTAATTCTTTATACGCCGAAATAATACTTAACTTTTCCCTCACTATATTGTGATTCGTTTTATCTCCGATAATTTTTAGAAGCCATTCTCCATTAATAATGTTAAATGATTTAATAATATTTAAACTTGTTTCTTTATTTTTAATTATAGTTTTGTCATATCTTTCTATCTTATCATTGATAATTAAACTATATTGTTCAATTTGGTTTGTAAAAGTTATTGACTCATAATTTGAAGTGTTACTTTGATCTGTATAATGAATAATATATAAATCATTACGTTCCGAAAAATAATCCAAACTGATATCTGGATCCAATAACGTTACCCAATTACTATTTTCCATAATATTCGTTAATATATCATCAAAATGACCATCTTCACTTTCAAAACTTGGAATGTTATTTACATTCGTAATTCCTGCTTGATAAACATTTGTTTCCGCATTGTTGGCTACACTAAATGCATTCCAATCATACATAAATTTGATCAATGGCCGATGTAAATATTTTGAATCCATATTTACACCGAATCCTTGTATAAACATTTTTTTATCAAGACTATATTTTTTACCACTTATTAGACCGCCTAAAGTATAATTCATTTCCAGCTTATCTGATTTAAAACTATTGGCATTACTCTCGACATCCATCTTATAAAATGAAACATGACTATATGGTTGTCTAACAAAATTATGATAAATATTAATCCGCGATTTTAATACTTTAATTACGTCTTCATTAGCATAATCATTAATTTTATCTCCCATAAATTTTTCAGAAAATAAATTTTCAAAATCAGCTGCCGTTATAATTTGATTAAATTGGTCATATATTGGATTAAGAATTTTTTTATCGTTATTTATATATAAATTAACAGGATGCATATTTTCTAATTTAAACCCTTGTTTAGTATTTTGAAGCTGTTTTAACATAAAATCAATCGTACTCTTTAATATTGTTTTATCATCGTTAATATTATGCATTGAAGCATTTAATGCATAATCAGAACTTACTTCAAAAAGATAATGAAAATGCTTATAAAAATCTAACATTCTAGAAGTAATAATATTTCTAGAAATCGCTGATATTTTTGATTTTTTAAATTCATTAAAGAATAACCATCTAGGCGAACTATCATCAAAATTTGATTTTAATAGTCCCCCATTTTTTGATATATATGGAACTAATCCACTTGGATTTAACGTTCGAATAAAATTTTCAGGTATAGATTGAAATTCTGTCCTTTTTAATAACTCTAGTTGATATTTAATCAATACTGGATGTAAAGGTGTATAAGCTATTTCCCCATCGATTTCTACTGTACCCATTTTATATAAATCTTTTAATTCCAATGTAAGTCTTTCTTCGGAGATTTGATTAATTACTTCATCAAAATCATCACAATATTTATTAAGAGCTTTCAATAATTCTTGATCAAAATAACTTAAACTTAAAATAGTATTTCTTTCTTTTAATAGCTTACAAATAAGAATATAGTCTATTCTTATTTGTTCAGGTATCTGAACTTCAATACTAGTGACAATTGAATCATCTATTTTTGCATACAATATTTGTTGTTTAATAATATCTACTTCATAATTCAACAACTTCTTATTTTCACTAAAGACATAATATTTTTCTGTACCATTAATTATTTTAGCCCCATCAAAAATTAAACTTTCATTAGCCTTACGCCTATTTTTTTCTATAAACAAACCACTTCTGGGAACCGGCTTCTGACTATTATCTAAAATTGAAAATGGTATTTCAATGCCTTCATTAACTAGCTTAAATTCATTCTCACTTTCATCTGAATCAATATTTTCAAAATTAATATTTACACCCACTTCATCTGAAATAGGAATTACATTATATTTAATCTGATCATAATCAACCTCATCAATAAAATCTGTACCACCAATTATATAATTTTTTTCGTATTCTAACTGAATCTCCATCTTAGATTTAGTTATTTTTACACGATAACTCGATAATATATTATTAAATATGTCTTGAGAAAATGGTAAATAAATTATTTGAAATGTATATTTCTGTGCCTTTGAATGTTCATATGAGGTCTTAATTCCATATATATCCATCACATTGAAGTCGTTTACAATAATTTTTAAATTATTACCATCTGCAGTAAATTCAGCAGATTTCCCATCAATTATATGGCTCTTACTTTTATTAATTCTTGATGCCTTCACAGAATCATCAAAAGGAAGTTTTATTATCAATTGATTATTTTCATGATTAATATTATTTTTAAATATTAAAATAAATCTGTTTTTGTACTTAACAGAATTTTTATTTTCACCATTTTCTCTACTTCGGTCATATATAATTAAATCAGGATTAACTTTATTTATTTTATCTGATTGATAAATAATTGTATCTTTTCTTAATTCTTTTAATTTTTCTTTTCCTCTTTTTATTTTTGAAAAATCGACATCCATCCAAATATCCTTTTCTTTCAACATACTCATTGATTCTAAATCTGCTTGCGTGTAGTTAACTATTTTATCTTCAACAGTATTATATTCTTGCCAACCACCAATCTTTTGAAAATCTTGCTTATTTTCTCTTAATCTTTTTTTAATATTATCAGCATCATACGTTTGTATTTGTGTATCATAAAAATAACCCATATTTTTATAGTCATCCGGAGTAATCTCTGATTTTTCTAAAATTGAAAAAATACTGGCAAAATCTAATAATGTTAAGTTCATTGAATCTTCCAAAATTATATTCTTTTTAAACTCTTCTAATACTACTTGGTTAGCGTCCGATAACCCGGACTTTTCTATTTCACTTTTTAAATCGTGTTTAATTTTATCAACAGAAAAAGGCCCATTTCCGTGACTAACATTCATGGCTCCACCCGATATACTGTCAAGAATTTCAGTACACACGATAAAAAGTGCCGTATTTCTCCATATGTCAGATTGTAAACTAACCCTATTTCTAAGTGTTACTAAAAAATCTGAGTTCATTTTATCTGTTGCTGCAACAAATAATATGTTAACACCATTTATATTTACCACTTTACCATGGAACTGCACGTCCTTTTGATCAATTACAAAATCTTCAGTAGAAATAATATCATTCATTTCAAATGCATTATAGAATCTAACAACTTCATTATTTTGATCTAAATTCAAATAATACCTGCTACCAGCACTAATATTTTGGGTTTTAAACCATTTAAATAACCGTTCGATTAAAAATTTATAATATTGGTTTGACATATTGTGCATCCCCGCTATCGCTTAATTTTTCAAGAATATTCATTTTTTCATATGTTTCTACTAATTTTCTTTTAGAAATATTATCTAATGAAATTCCTCTATTACTCATTTCGGTAATAACATCTTTAACAAGCATTTTTTCTGAACCAACTATACCCGCTGTAATCACCAATACAGTATCATCAGTCATGTTTAAAACATTTCCAAGTCTACCACGTCTTTTTACAAAATATTTTACTGCTATTGCTTCAAAAGATTTAGAAAATCTAGATTTAGTTTCGTCGGATAAATTTTTTGTTAATTTTAATTTTAAAAGTTTTATATTATCCTTTATATTATTTTCAGATGACATGCTTATATCATCCTCCAAAAACTCATTTAAAAATTCACTTAAATTATTTCTAAGTTCTATTGAATATTCAAAATTTATATCTGTTAACTGAAATAAACTATAAAATTTTTCACTAGGAACTAATAAATTTAAATAATCTAATAAATCAACGTTAACTAACAAATCAGTTGCGTTTTCTTTAACTTGAGCATAACCTCTATCATTTGTTGGTCTTGAACCTGATATTTTTTCCGTATCAAGTGCAAAAAAAATATTTTTTTTATTAAACTCATCGAAGGTTCCAATATTCATTATTATTTGACTAATTATGAAAAAATAATAGTAGCTAAAAAATGTATCAATATTTTTCATAAAAAATGTTGTATTTTTCATAAAATTGTTCAAATCATGATTAAAATAATCTAAGAATATACTTTGGTCACCAATTGAAACAAATTTTTCTTTTTTTATATTATTATTAGTTAGTTCATGTAAATTTTCTATAATAATTTTTTCATAAAGATTGTGCTCATCTTTTTTATTTATAAATTCAATCCACATATTATTTTTCTCTAGCTCAAGTGTATAATTTAAAAATGCTGCAATCTTTAATTCTCCACTTGAACTTTTTTTTTCGTTCGACTTTTTATACGCCAGCAACTTGGGAATATAAATTTCATCAAGTGCCGAATTAGAAAATAATTTTAAAAATTTATCTTTATTACCTATTTTAGATAAATCAAAATCATCACTTATATCCTTATCAAAGGATTTAGTATCCTTTGATATCTCACCTTTGTTAATGCTAATCCTTGCTAAATTACCTATAATTGGTGCAAATCCATTTTCAAATTTTGCTCTCTCTGGCTCACGGGTCATAAACGGTAATAATTGTCCTGATTTATGATGATTATTTTTTATCTTTCCTTTATCCATTTCCAAATGTTTTTTTAAATTTTCTAATTCAATAGACATTATATTTTCACCTCTGATACTTCATAATCAATCCCATTATTCTCTATTTTATATAGATATCCATCATTTATATTACCAACAATAACAGTTTCATTGTTATTAGTATTCAGTAATATGTTAAATACAAAATTGTTAAAATTCATTGCCTCTGACCGTTCAATATTAGAAATAACATATCCATTATGAATTTTTGTCAATAGCACATAATCTTCAAAATCTATTTTAACAAAATATTCAGCTTCATTACTTGTATCTTTAAAACACATATTAATTTCAAACTTGTTAATTTCAAAATCTACATAGTTTAATCTTAATGGCACTGCAACTCTAGTTTTTAAACTCAAATTATTTATAAACGCGAATCCTTTTACAGTTTGACCGTTCCACCGTAATACATTGCTTTGTATCAATTTTGCCAACTCTTTAATTTGTCTTACATTTTTTGAAAGAATACTTAGAAAAGAAAAATAATTTTCATTATCAAATAACTCATTTTGATAATCTAATAAAAATTGAACTCTAAGAAATGTGTTAACTCGAATTTTATGTCTATCCGTATCTAATTTACCAACAGATTCTATAACTTTTTGAATTGCTCTTTCATTATCTTCAATTTTATCTTCAATTTTATCAACATACTCATCATCATAGTTGTATACCTCAACATTAAATTCATCAATTTTTTTATTTGAATTTCGTGATGGATCAAGAAAATAAATAGCTTTTAATATCTCAGACTTATTTTGGCTTTCAAATAATAAATAAGGTAAATATGATGTGTAATTACTTTTAATTTCCTTTGCTGGTATAATAATATCGTGAATAAAGTTCAATACATCTCGAGTGGAGATGATTATACCATTAGAAACTTGAATTCTTATCAATAAATATTTAATTGCTTCTTGGACTTTCTTATTTAAGAACAGCTCATAATTAATATGTTCAACTTTATCATAGCCATTTTCTAAATCATTTCTGTAAGCATTATAAAATGGATTATTTTCTTCTTTTAAACATATTTTTTTAAAAATTTGATCATAATATAAGCTGTTCACACCCGTCTCATCAATTTCAAAGTTTGCATTATTAAAAAATGAAATCACTGATACTTTTTTATCTTCTATATTTTCCTGATTATTTTTTTCTATATTACTCAATGCAATTGTAATTTCACTTAATGTCGAATCTGACTTTATTTTATGAAGTAATCTCTTAACTACCCCTAAATTAATAGCAATAATAACATGTTTATAACCTTCAATTTCATTCTTATTCTTTGTGAGAATATCCATTAACGAATCAATAGATGATAAATTAGGATTAATGCTTTCCGTTGCATCATTATGTATATATACTTTATTTTTTTTAAAAATATCAAAATATTGATTATTCATGTAAGATAATAGATGCGATTTTCCATCTCCTACATTTCCTACAATAAAAGTTAAAGAACTTTTTTCTCTCTGTATTTTATTAAGAATTATCTTCTCTAACCTATGTTGTATTTCTCGTTCTACGTGCATATATTCATTAAAAGCACTAAAATCACTTGCATCAATTACAGAATCTTTTGCTTCAAATGATAATTTTTTTAACATCTGTGCCAGAGCAGATTCTGTTATATTTTTATCTTTCTTAAATACATCAAAATATTGGTGTATTTCTTCTAACTTATTTATGTCATGAGTAATTGCAACTATTCTAAGTTTTTCAAAATCAATATCTGAAATTAACTTCTTACTTCTTAATTTCAATCCCAAACTATACAAATCATCTAACGAGAATTCTACCTTAGACCCTTCAAAAGATACTTCAAATTTTTTAATCAATATTTTATATAATGATTCTGCTTTCATCAAATATAAATCCATTATTTCATCTCCTATTGAATATAGTGAATACGCTTTATTATACCTTTTCAATCTAAAAACGTACATACAAAAACATCCTTATAATACTTCATAGTTAATATACCCTTATAAAATACTATTAATAATAATAAAAAAGGTATTGTCATTTTGACAATACCTTTTTCAAAACATCCCTATCAATTAATTGACCAATCACATAATCAAATTGTTCAGTTTCAGCTTTTTTATCTTCACCATGAAATATATTAACTGCTTTAAGTCCATTAGCAGTCGTCGTTGACATTTTAAATCCAGTTAATGACTTATCAACGATAACTTTAACTTTAATGCCCTTATTGAAAGGTGAATTAGGATCTAAAGATCTCTCCAATTGAAAATTACCTGCTTTAGTTTCTGCAAATCCTAAATCTCTTAACGTATATTTTTTTACATCAGAACTCAATTCATAAGTTACTGTATCTCCTAAAAGTTGAATACTTTTTTCAAATGCCATTATTAAATTCCCCCTATTTTTTCAATCTACCAACTATTCTAACTAATTGTACTATAAAAGTATCTATCTCTTCAGCTGTATTATCTTTTCCAAAACTCAATCGAATAGATTCTGTGACTCTCGGACTCTTTTCACCGTACATAGCCATTAATACATGTGAAGGTTCGAGATTACCAGCAGTACATGCAGAGCCACCAGAAACAGCAATACCTGCCAAATCTAACCGGGTCTGTAATACTTCAGTTTGAATACCTTTTATCCAAATATTAAAGACATGTTGTAAGTTATCATCTGAGAGTGTCCCATTAATTTCAAAATCAATATGGTTATCATCTAATCCCGCTATAATTTGCTTTTTGAAGCCTTGATACTTTAATTGTCGTACTTGTTTTTCATCATCTGAGATTAAAGAAACAGCTTTAGCAAAACCTGCAATTGCTGGTATGTTTTCTGTCCCTGCTCGTCTCTTGTCTTCTTGCTCCCCACCTTTAATAAAGGGAGGGAAAAATATAGATTCTCTTCTATAGAGAAAGCCTAAAAATTTAGGCCCATTCAATTTATGGGCTGATGTTGATAACATATCTATATGATCCTCATTAACATCTATATCCAGTAGTCCATAAGCTTGAACAGCATCCGTATGGAACCAAGCTTGATGATCCTTTAAAATCTCACCAACTTCATGAATTGGCATATGACTTCCCGTCTCATTGTTACCCATCATGATTGAAACAAGAATTGTATCATCTCTTAAAGCCTCTTTAAAATCGACTATATTGATAACACCATCTTCATTAACTGGTAAATAAGTAACTTCAAATCCAATTGATTCTAAATATTTCATTGTTTTTAAAATAGCCTGGTGCTCTACTGCTGTTGTGATTAAATGCTTACCTAATGTTTTTCTCTGAATAGCTGTTTGCATAATAGCCATATTATCACTCTCAGTACCACCACTTGTAAAGATGATTTCTGATTCTTTTGCATGAATACTATTTGCAATAATTTGTCGACTATCATCAAGCACCATTCGTGCTGAACGTCCAAATTGATGTGTACTTGAGGCATTCCCGAAGGTGCTCTTCATCATATCTGTCATCACTTCAACGACTTCATTTGCCATTGGTGTGGTTGCTGCGTTATCTAAGTATATTCCTGACATTAATTTAGTTTATCTCCTTTTAATTTAGCTTAATAATGATAGAATCATTCGTGCTGATTTTTGACCAGCTTCAATAATAAAATCATCAAATGTTTGTCCAGCTTCTTCATCGCCAACATCTGACATCGCTCTAACAATAGTGAATGGAATACCAAATTGGTGTGCTGCCTGACCAACTGCGGCACTTTCCATTTCACTACAAAGAGCATCAGGAAAATGATTAAGTATGACATCTGTCTGAGCTTGACTTGCTATAAATTGATCACCAGATACAATTAGTCCTGGTTTTATACTTAAATCATTTTCTTGAGCCGCTTTTTTAATTGCATCGTTTAAATTTGTATCTGCCAAGTATTTAGTTGGTTGTTGGGGTAATTGACCAATTTCATATCCAAAAGCTGTTGCATCAACATCATGATAGGCAACTTCTGTGGCTAAGACCACATCTCCAATTTTAAGTCCATTACCAATACCACCAGCTGAACCAGAATTAATAACGGCTGTTACTCCAAATTCTGCAATTAAAAGGGCTGTTGTCATCCCTGCTTGTACCTTACCAATACCAGATCTAACCAAAACAACTTCTTTTCCATTAATTTGGCCTGTATAAAATGAAATCCCGCCAATTTCTTTGTCTTTTCTATTCTCTAGATGACTTCTAAGCGAAAGAATTTCTTCCTCCATTGCACATAAAATACCGTAAATCATGTTGTTACCCTCCATTTTTTATTAATATCTAAGGTAATAAGAATAAAGCTAAAAATACAATTACAATTGCAATAACTAAAAATACAATTGTCCAATTCAAAAATTGGTTTAATTTACTTTTTTTATTTGTTTTTTCTGGTTGTTCTGAAGATGAGCTTCTTGTTGGATGTTCATCTTGGTATTCCTTTTCAACTCGTTGACGTTCTTTTTGTCGAAATTCAGGATCATTCTTTAATTCTTGTAATCTCTGATATTCACTTCTCGATAACTTTTTTTCATCATCCATGTAATTCACCTTTTAATCGTTCAATTTCCCAATGATTAACCGCTAAAATAGTTTTAACATCAGTTATTTCACCAGATTTAATTTTAGCTTGAACCTCATTAAACGTCAATTCGACTACATTTAAAAATTCATCAATATCCTGAGGTAACTCGTTATCTACATTTTCTAATCCAGTCGCATAGAATAGCGTTAAATATTCGTCCGCAAATCCTAATGCTGAATGAAACCCATATATTTCAGCTAAATGTTTAGCTTCATAGCGTGTTTCTTCATTCAGTTCACGTGTTGCAGTCTCGATTAAATTATGATCATCGCCATCAATTTTACCGGCCGGAATTTCTAATGATGTCTTCCTAATAGGTGCTCTCCACTGGTTAACTAGAACAATTTTTTCTTCATCCGTTATTGCTAATATACCTACAGCACCATGATGATGTACGATTTCTCTATTTGATTGTTCACCATTTGGTAGTTTAACCGTCTCATTAACAACTTCTATAACATGTCCTTTGAATATTAATTCTTCTGATAAAACTTTTTCTTCTAAATTCATTTAATTAACCTCGTTATTTTACTTTTCCTAGTTAAAATATTGTTTTAAAAAATGAGTTACTTTCTTTTCATACTCAACTTTATCTTTTGTAAATGACGTAGCATGTTTAGCACCATGTGCAATGAAAATTTCTTTAGGTCCTCTTGTCGCAGCATAATTTTGATAAATCATCTCAGTCGGAACAAATTTATCGTCACTACCATGAATAAATAACACAGGTAACTTATTATGATTTAATTGCTTAATTGAACTTGCTTCATAAAATGAGTAACCTGCTTTAACTTTTGATATCAGACTAGCAATAGGGATAATAGGGATTTTAGGTAACTTATACATCTGTTTCAACTGATAAGTTAACTCATCAGCCACACTTGTATAGCCACAGTCTTCAATAATTGCCTTAACTTGTGAAGGCAATTTTTTCTCTCCACTCAACATCATAACCGTTGCGCCACCCATACTAACACCGAATAGAGTAATTTTTGAATCTGTACCTTTATATTTAATTACTTTATCAAGCCACTGTAAATTATCTTTTCTCTCTAACCAACCATAACCAATATAATCACCTTGACTTTGGCCATGTGCTCTTGCATCTGGTGCAAGAACATTATAGCCTTTGTCATGATAAAAATGAATAAAGCGGACCATTTCTTCTTTCTTTCCCATAAATCCATGAGCAACAAATATTGTTTTATTAGTTTTACTTTCTGCAGGAACATAAATTGCTTTAAGCTTTAAATTATCTTCAGATTTGATCTGCCAATTTAATTTTTTAACTTGTTTTAACCAAGTGTATTCTTTCTTTAACTCAGCACTTTTAGGTTCTGAATTAATAAATTCCTTATTGGTTGGTGTCTCCGCATATTCAAATAAATAATAACTAATGCCAAAAATAACAAAGCCAATTATTATCAGCATTAAACAAATTCCAATGATCCATTTTTTCATTAAATTTCCTCAAGCGTTTCCCTTTATTTTAAATTAAAAAAAGGATAAAAGACAGTCATTTATGTCTTTTACCCCCATAAAATTACATAATACTTAATATAAACTTTAAATAAGCATCCTGTTCATTAGTTGATATCCATTTGGCCTTAGAAAAATCACCATTCAGAGCATCAGCTAACTCAATTGTTATATTCGCAACATTAGTTGCATTACCAATTAGAGACATCCAGTAATTGCCACTCTCATCTTGATGCACAACAGTTTTAACCATACCACCAGGATTTTTTACATTAATTTCAGTTCCAAATGGCACTTTACCTTCACTTAACAGAACAAACATTAAACTTGAAGCAGACATTGCTGTTCCACACGCATTAGTAAACCCAACTCCGCGTTCATAAGTTCTAACAAAAATTGATTTATTATCTAATTTTTCAACAAAACTAACGTTAACACCATCTGGAAAATACGGATTTTCACCGTTTAAATAAGTTGCAATTCTTTCAAGTTCCGGTCCTTGTAACGTTGTATGATCAACAAAAGTAATTAAATGCGGATTTGGTACCGAGACAGCTGAAAACTTTAACGTTTGTGAAAATTCAGGAATAATTTCATCTACCAATGTTTGTCTTTGTAAAAACATTGGTAACGTTTGTGACTCAAAACTAACAGGTGAAATTTCGACATTGTAAGCTGCAACGCCTGCCTGAAGATTTGGTGCTTTCTTAACATCTAAATCAGCATGCATTGTCTCAACTTTAAATTCTGTTTGTCCAAATTTAGTTTCTAAATAGCGCCCAACAGTTCTTAAACCGTTTCCACACATACTAGCCTCTGTACCATCAGCATTGATGACTCTCATTTGACCTAGAACACCATTATGACTTGATTTATCAACGACTAAAATGCCATCTGAGCCACCGTGTAATCCAGATTCTCGATCACACATTTGAATTGCTAAATTCTTTAATTTTTCATCTGATAATGCTGTCTCTAATTTAGTTTGATCTAAAAGAAAAAAATCGTTTTCTGATCCATGTACTTTTACTAATTCCACATTGAACACCTGCTCTCACTATAATTGTATACCTTACATATTACGCTATATTTTTAGGATTGTAATCAATTTGACTCAAAAAAAGGAATAACTCTACGTTATTCCTTTTTTGAAATATTTAATTTTCAAAACCTTCTGTAACTGCCTCTGGATAACCTTGTTCAACAATCGTTGCACAACGATGACAGAGCGTTGGTAACGCAGTATCCTCCCCAACATCAGTCTTAACCATACGACATCTTTGACAAACTTCACCGTTAGCTACTTCAACTTTAACAGCTAAGTTATCAAAATTAGTTGCATCTTCTGGAACATCATCAATAGATAAAATTTCTAAATCAGAAACAATCAATTGTTGACGGATATCCGTATCAAGTACGTTAAGTAATTCTTTATCAGAATCATTCACATATAAAATAACTTTTGCTTCAAATGATTTCCCAATTAATTTTGCATCACGCGCATCTTCCAAAGCCTTTAAGACATATGAACGAATTTTCATGAATGCTTGCCAATTTTCAACAATTTTAATTTCACCATCAAAATGGGCAACTTCTGGCATTTCACTTAATTGAACATATTCTTCTGGTTCTTTCAAATAGTCCCAAACTTCTTCAGTTGTATGTGGCAAGATAGGTGTTAATAACTTAGCCATTGTTGTTACAATCTGGTATAGAACAGTTTGCATTGAGCGTCTTTCAAAACTATCTTCAGCTTCAATATAAACGATATCTTTTGCAATATCTAAATAGAATGCTGATAAGTCATTTGAAATAAATGTAATCACTTTTTTGTAAATTGCTAAGAAATCATATTCAGCATAATCATCCAAAACCTCTTTTGAAAATGTATTTAATTTAATTAACATATACTTATCTGCTGATGCCAATTCATCAAATGCAATTGCATTTTCATTTGGATCAAAGTCAGTTGTATTAGCCAAAATAAATTTAAATGTATTTCTAATCTTACGATATGTTTCAGAGACTTGTTTTAAAATATCCATTGAAACAGCGATATCAGAAGATGTATCTGCTGATGCTGTCCATAATCGGATAATCTCAGCTCCTGATTGTTTAATAACTTTACTTGGTAAAATGATATTCCCAAGCGATTTACTCATCTTATGTCCTTTATCATCAAGTACAAATCCTTGTGACATCAACTGTTTGTATGGTGCAATTCCATTAGTTGCAACGGATGTAATAACACTTGAATTAAACCATCCACGATATTGATCTGAACCTTCCATATATAGATCTGCAGGATACGTTAAATTATCACGTTTACCTAGCACTCCACGATGTGAAGAACCTGAATCAAACCAAACATCCATGATATCTTCTTCTTTTGTAAATTCACCATTAGGACTATGTTCACTTGTAAATCCTTCAGGAAGTAGTGCTTTAGCATCATTTTTGAACCAAATATTTGATCCATTTTTTTCAAACAATTGAGCAACATGTTCAATTGTTTCTGGTGTAATGATAGGTGTCCCATCTTCTGCATAGAAGATAGGTAATGGAACGCCCCAAGCACGTTGACGTGAAATCACCCAATCGCCACGATCTCTAATCATATTGTAAAGACGAACCTTACCCCATTCGTTTTTAAAATCAACTTTTTCAATTTCTTTTAATATATCATCGCGGAACATCTCTACTGATGCAAACCATTGTGCCGTTGCACGGAAAACAACAGGTTTTTTTGTACGCCAATCATGTGGATAACTATGCGTAAAGAATGAAAGTTTAAGTAAATGACCATTCTCTTTCAATTCATCAGTTACTAATGGATTAGCTTTATCATAAAATATCCCTTCAAATCCAGGCGCATCTTCATTCATGACACCTTTTTCATCTAAAACAGATACAACGGGTAATTTATACTTTTGTCCAGCAATAAAATCATCTTCACCATGTCCTGGAGCAGTATGAACAAGTCCTGTACCAGAATCTAAAGTAACATGGTAACCTAGAATAACTAATGATGTACGATCATATAATGGATGTTGCACTGTCATATATTCCATATCGCGACCAGAAAATTCTTTTAATACTTCAACATTTTCCCAATCAAATTCTTCTTTTAAAATATTTAAACGTTCTTCAGCGACAACATATTTTTTCCCATCAGCATTAATTTGGATATATTTATAATCAGGATGTACAGCGACACCATAATTAGCTGGAATTGTCCATGGTGTTGTTGTCCAGATAATCATTTTTGTATCTGTATCTAAAATATCTTTCCCATCAACTACATCAAATGTAATATACATTGATGGTGATTTAATATCGTGGTATTCAATCTCTGCTTCAGCTAATGCTGATTCAGACGATGGTGACCAATAAATTGGTTTTTTACCTTTATAGATGTAACCTTTTTCAGCCATTTCACCAAACATTCTGATTTCTTCAGCTTCAAATTCAGGTTGTAAAGTCATGTATGGGCTATCCCATTCAGCTGCAACGCCTAAACGTTTAAAATCTTCGCGTTGCAAATTAACTTGCTCCAAAGCATATTTTTCACATAATTCACGAAAATCAGCTTTTGACATGGTTTTACGATCAACACCTTGTTTAACCAATTGTTGTTCAATAGGAAGGCCATGAGTATCCCAGCCAGGAACAAAAGGTGATCTGAAGCCCATCATTGATTTTGAACGAACGATAATATCCTTCGTAATCTTATTTAAAGCATGTCCCATATGGATATTACCATTAGCGTATGGAGGTCCATCATGTAAAATGAAACTTGGTTTCTTTTCATTTAACTTTTGTCTTAGTTCATAAACACCGTTTTGTCTCCATGCATCTTCACGCTCTGCTTCTTTAACTGGTAAATTTCCACGCATTGGAAATTCTGTCTTACCTAAGTTTAAGGTTTCTTTCATTTTCATATTATAAACTCCTTTTAAAAGTTATTTTATTTCATTATACACAAAAAGACTCCGTTACAAGGGACGAAGTCTTCGTGTTACCACCCAAATTTAGAAACTTAACATTATATAACGTTAAATTTCACTCAATCATCGTGATAACGGAGATGAAGCCGATTAAACTTACTTGATCATTTCAGTTTAATGAAATCGTTGAGATGATAAATTATATAATACTTATTATCGACCTTCCACTATCATCGACTCGCTAAAAATGTATCATATAATTGTTATTCTCAAATTTATTTATTATCTGGGAAAATGACCATTGTATCTTGATCATTTTGCTCAGAATCTTCATTTGCATCTGATTCAGCAATAATTTCTGTAACAACAATATCGTCATTATTATTAACTGATTCTTTTATTTCTTTGGCTTCACGTTTTTCTTTGTCTTCTTCACGTTTTAAAACGTCTTGAATTTCAGAATATGTGCTTGTCTCGCCTTGTTTTAAAATTTCGTCCCAATCAGAACTTTTAACAACTTCTAATTGTGATTCCATCATAACTTTTAAACGTTGACGGAAAATACGTGCTTGTTTCTTCAAGTCATCAGTCTCAACAGCTAATTTTTTAGCTTTTTCTGAAGCCATATCAATAATATGTTTAGCTTTTTCATTCGCTTCATCAATAATATCATGACCTTGCTTTTGTGATTCTTTATTAATAATTTCAGATTCACGCTTAGCATTAACCTTAACGCGATCAGCAGCTTCTTGAGCAACAATAATTGATTGATTTAAAGAATCTTTTAAATCATTAAAGTATTCTAACTTTTCATTACTAGTTTTAACTTCTTCAGTTAAATTTTCATTTTCTTTTAACGTTATTTCATAATCTTTAATAATTTTATCTAGAAAATCATTAACCTGGTCTTGATCATAGCCTCGTAATTTTACGTTAAATTCTTTATTATGAATATCTAATGGACTTAAAGTCATTTTGCACGTCCTTCAAAATTTATTTTTTTAATATTGATAACTCTAATTTATATTTATCTTTTCTAGTCATACCTGCAATAAAATCTAACTTGATTCGTCCAAAACCACGAATTGACAAAACATCAAACTCTGCTAATTCATAATCAGGCTTATTAATAACTTGCCAATTTAAACTAACTTTTTCAGAATTAACTAAATTTTTGGCGTTTTGTCGAGACATATTATAAACAGCTGATATGACTGAATCGATTCGTAACGATGAAACTAATTCATTTTGCGATTGCCACTCATCTGTGACACTCACCGTTTGTGAAAAAGGAATCTCTTCAAGTGATACCTTAATTTTACCAATACGATCAACTTGACTAATCAAATAATTAGCCATCTTTTTTTCAACAACAACCTGCCATTGCTGACCATCTGTTAAAATATCACCAAGTACTTCTCTATCTAATCCCGCATTAGCCAAAGTTCCCAAAATTTGTCCATGTTTTAAGGTAGCAAATTTTATTGGATACTTAATTTCAATAAGTTGTAAATCAAAATCACTATCTTGAACATCGAAATACGCTGGATAAAAAAGTAATCTTTTTCGTTCAGCTTCTTTCGTGCCACCAAATAATTTTAAACTAATTTCGTCATTTTGGCCTAATAGATAGGTCGCAATATGTGCCTCTCTAGGATTTAAAAAATGAGTTAGAACTGCCCTGTACTCTGATTTAGCTTGCTCGATATAATCTGACAATGTATCAATAATTTCTTTTTCGTCGGACCTGAAATGTTGGTAAATTGTATCATTCATATATCATTAGCCTCCAACATAAAGACGAATCAAAGTAGTCAGAAGTCCCATAACCCCATTTTGGATGAAGCTTAGCGCGATTATCGCAATAATTGGTGAAAAACTAATACCCCCAATTGCCGGGATAAAACGGTCAAAAAATGCAAGGTATGGTTGACAAATTTTACTTAAGAAATGGCCAACCGGCGTATTATAAGCGCCTGGAAACCATGACATTAAAACGTAAATGATAATTGCTAGCTCATAAGCATCAAAAGCCCACGTAATCACTTTAGCTAGAAATGTAATAAACTCAATCATTTGTATACCTCGATTTTTCTTTTATTCGAATTTTTCAAAAATATTATCTGCCATATTTCCTTCAACAGTAAATGAGTTTGGTGTACAAAGAAAAATATTATCGCCAATTCTTTGAATTGTTCCGTTAATAGCAAAAATTGTTCCGGACAAGAAATCAACAATCCGTTTAGATTGAACTTCATCCATTTTTTGAAAATTTACGACGATTGCTTGATTTTGCATTAAATGCGTTGCAATATCCTTAACATCAGAATAAATTCTAGGTTCAAATAAATTAATTTTTTGTGGTTGACTATATTTACCATTTATCGAAACGACTTTATTACTTTGATTCAATGACGAAGTCCGCATAGACTCTTCGGTTTGGTAATCATCATTTTCAAAATCATCTTCTTCAGCTAACCCAAAAAAACGACCAATTTTTTCAAAAGCCATAATATCCGTAACCTCCCCATTGATTCATTTAATTAATCTTTACGTCGTTTTCTGAAAAACGGTGGTGTACTTAAACTATCATCATTATTTGTTGCTAAATCATCAGTTTTGATATCATTCTTAAAGACATCAAAATTTGGTTTTTCAACATTTTCAAATTCTGTTGATTTTTTTTCTTCAGGTTGACTTGATGGGTGCATAATATCCCAATCGTCAAAACGATCTTCTTGCTTTTCAGCTAATGTTGCTTTAGGTGCATCAGTTCTTGGTAATGTTCGTGTACGAACTGTGGCTTTTTTTTCTTCTTTAACATCATCAATACCAGTTGCAATAACTGTTACGACGATTTCATCACCTAGGTCTTCATTAATTGACGTTCCAAAAATAATATTAATTTCATCAGTTGCAGCTTGTGAAATAATTTCAGAAGCTTCTTGCGCTTCGAAAAGACTCATATCAGCACCACCGGTGATATTAAGTAGAACTTGTTTTGCACCATCAATTGAAACTTCGAGTAATGGCGAAGAAATTGCTTTTTTTGTTGCTTCAGCAGTTCTATTTTCACCAGTAGCAGATCCAATTCCCATTAATGCAGTTCCTTGATCAGCCATCACTGTTTTAACATCAGCAAAATCTAAATTAATTAAACCGGGTGATGTAATTAATTCAGAAATACCTTGAACACCTTGACGTAAAACATTATCTGTTTCTTGGAATGCTTCAAGCATCGGTGTCTTCTTGTCAATGATTTCAAGTAAACGGTTATTAGCAATAACAACTAACGTATCAACTTGATCTCTCAGATTAGCTATTCCTTCAGCAGCAAAACGGCTACGTTTAGGTCCTTCAAATGTAAATGGACGTGTTACAATTCCGACTGTTAAAATGCCTTGATCTTTAGCGATTTTAGCTACAACAGGAGCAGCTCCTGTTCCTGTTCCACCACCCATTCCAGCAGTAACGAAAATCATATCAGCGCCATCAATAGCTTCGATAATTGCTTCTTCACTTTCTTGTGCAGCTTTACTACCAATATCTGGAGTTGCACCAGCACCTAATCCACGAGTCAATTTAGGACCCAATTGAATTTTAATTTCTGCCTTTGAGCTTTCCAATGCCTGAACATCAGTATTTAATGCAATAAACTCAACACCTGAAACATTTTCATCAATCATACGATTAACAGCATTACCACCAGCGCCACCGACACCAATTACTTTTATTACTGCGCCTTTATCTTCACTTGAGTCCAAAGAAAATTCCATTACTTACTTCCTCCTATTTAATCGAAAAATTCATTAAAAAAGTTTTTAACTGATTTTAATGGATCCCCTGATGTTTTTGGTTTTCTAGTTTTTTTAACTTTGTTTTTTACTTCTTGCTTCTTAGGTTTTTCGTTGTCTGGTTCAACAATACTATAACTTAATTGATCAATATCAAGTCCCATTGCACTTTTCACTAATAATGTGACTTCATCTTGCTCGACTGCATAATTAATCAATCCTAAGGCTTGTGCAAATGAAGGATAGCGTAATCCCATTTGATCAGGGACGTAGGTTTTAACTTGAACTTGCAAAATTTCTGATGCTAATTCTGTAATTCCTGGTAAAGCTGCAAGACCACCAGTTAAGATAACGCCACCTGGTAATTCTAACGCCTTGATAGCATCTAATGAACTTTTTATTTTATCTAAGATTTGAGAGATTCTTGCTTCAATAATCTCTGCTAAATATTTTTCAGAGATATTGATTGGCTCACTTTGTCCAACAACATCAACTGGGAAAACATCATCTTCTGATGCTAACTCAGAATTAGCAAATCCATAATTGCGTTTCAATTTTTCAGCATTTTCAACAGATGTATTAAGAACCACTGAGATATCTTTCGTGACAAAATCGCCACCCTCTTGGTCCACGTATGTAAATTTCAACTTATGATCATGAATCACTGAAGCAGTCGTTTGACCACCACCGAGATCAATAAGTACAGTACCAAAGTCTCTTTCGCCATCTGACATCGCAACTGATGCAAGTGCTAATGGGTTCACGATTGTTTCTCTGATAGTTAGCCCAGCATTTTCAACACATTTTTTTAAATTATGAATAATTGTTTTTGGGCCAGTATAAACTGATCCATGCATTTCTAATCTCACACCAATCATACCACGAGGATCCTTAATGCCATCAAATCCATCAACTACAAATTCATCAGCAATAATATCAATGATATCTCTTTCTGGTGGTAAATTTTGAACTAATGCTGCACTCGCAACATTCACAACATCTTCATTTGTAATTTCTTTTGATTCATCTGAAACGGCAATCATGCCGTTACAAGGAATAATTTGTAATAAATTAGCAGGAATACCAACATGTACTTCGTGAATCTGAATATTTGCTTTTTCTTCAGCTTGTTTAATAGCTTTTTGTACTGAAATTACAGCCTTATCAATATCGACTACAATTCCCCTATTCAAACCTTGTGAGCGTTCATTACCAATACCAATTACGTTCAATTGACCATTAACGTATTCAGAAACGATAACTTTAATTGATGTCGTACCGATATCTAACCCCACATATATACCTGCGTTACCCATCTGAAAAAGAACCTCCTTACAGCTTGCTTTTAATATTATTTTTTATAAGATATAGTACTCATATTTTACCACATTAAGACCTGATTTAGAAAGGATATCCCATAGGCCATACCAACTTTGTTAACTTTTCTTATTATATGGATAAGAATATGCACCCACTTCTAAATCAACGACACCTTTTTTCTTCATTTTAGATGAGATACTTGGATAGAAAGCCATTTTATCGGCAAAATTATCAATATTAGCAATAATTTTATTTCTGTCATTCATGTATATATATATTCGCTGATTATTCACTTTGGATGGTTGATAATCGAT
Organism: Dellaglioa sp. CoH-57-MRSF-22; assembly: GCF_056781895.1. The sequence goes on from NZ_JBXAXT010000004.1 coordinate 67,551, forward strand.
TTCTGATATTCCATTTCTGATTTTCATCGGAATTTTTTTATATTGTTTAACCATTTTTTGCAATATATTTGTTTGATTAAACTTAGAATACGTAGGATAATTCCCCACTGGTTGGTCAAATTTCTTACTTCCAATTGTCCCATTCAAAAATAATTGATAGTATGTTTTATTTTTATAAATATATCCTGCAAGATCATATTCATTAATAGAAAGTTTAACACCATTCCATTTATTATGGCTAACAGTTAGTGACTTCACCTGTGGCAATTCTTTTTTTATATCCTTTAAAATAGCTTTTTTTCTAAAAAACGCGTGGGATAATGGATCATTAATGTGTAAATTACTAGCATTTTCTACTTGTACTTTTGAAACTGTTTTTTCACCTGAAATACTAATATTTTGTATTTTACTTAATGGTGAAATAAAATATAGTGCAATTAAACCAATAATCAGAAACGAACCAATTATAATAATTAATTTTTGTTTTAGGGCATGATGTTGATATTTTTTTAATTTTGGTAATCGGTCACTAATTGTTTTGGGGTTTCCAAAAAAATCGAATCGTTTATTTTTCTTCTTTTTTTTCTCTTGTAAGGCCTCCCAAGGTGTCAATTCAGCTTTTTTTCTTTTTAAGAATTTATTTTTTGACATCTTATTTGGCCTCCTAACTTATTCTTTAATTTTGATTAAATCTTCCATAACCTTAATTAGATTATCTGCAGCATTGGGCACACCCATTTTACGTGAATTATTAGCCATCTGTCTTCTCACATCAGTATTGAGCATCATTTCATCTGAAACCATGACCAATTTTGATCCCGTTAACTTATCCTCAGTAATAAGCTTAGCTGCATTATTATCAACTAGACTCATTGCATTTTTTACTTGATGATTATTTGTAACATAAGGGCTAGGCACCAAAATAGATGGTAATCCAAGTGCAGTTATTTCTGCTATACTTGTTGCACCAGCACGTCCTAAAATGACAGAAATATGGCTTAATAAATTAGGCATATTATTTAAATATGGTTTTATCACAATATTTTTATTTAATTCTATCCCGTTTAAATCATTCATAATTTTATCGTAGTGAACGTTACCTGTAACAAATAAAATTTGATATGGTTTTTTATTTAATTCAGGAATTGCTTCAACCATTGCTTGATTAATTTTCGCAGCTCCTCTTGAACCACCAAAAACTAACATCGTTGGTACATCATCTAATAATCCATATTGCGATAATGCTTCAATTTCTGTTTCATTTACAACCTGTTGTGCGCGGGGATTCCCTGTGAAAACAACTTTTTTCTTAGGAAATTGATCTGCAACTGATTCAAAAGAAATAGCTACTTTATCAACAAAGTGGCTCAAAAATTTATTTGTTACACCTGCAACACTATTTTGTTCATGAACAATAGTTGGAATATGTAATCGAGCAGCAGCATAAACCACTGCACCACATACGTAACCGCCTGTTCCAATAACAATGTCTGGTTTAAATTCTTTAATCATTTTCTTTGCGTCTTTCACACTTTTTAAAAATAGTTGGACTGTCTTAATATTTTCTACTGATAACGATCTTTTAAATCCTTGAATTTTAATTGTTTTAAATGGAATTCCATTATCTGGAACGATTCGGCTCTCAAGTCCTTTTTCAGTCCCAACATATAAAAATTCAGCCGTTGGATCTTTTACTTTTAGCGCTTCAATAAGGGCCAACGCAGGGTAAATATGCCCGCCAGTGCCACCACCAGAAACAATAATTTTCATTTTATTTATCCTCTACTTGCATTAATTTTTCAACCGCTTCAATATATTTGTCACCACGTACTTCAAATGAAGGATATTGATCCCAACTAGCTGCTGCTGGGGATAACAATATAATATCATTGTTATCACTTAATTTATATGCTTCGGGAACAGCTGCAACAACATCAGTGACTTGCTTAATTTGAGTAATACCTGCCGCTTCTCCAGCATTTCGCATTAAATCAGCTGTTTCACCGAAAACAATCATTGCTTTTACATGTGCTTTAAGTACAGGCACCAATTTTTCAAACGTAAATCCTCTATCTAATCCACCAGCTAATAGTATAATTGGATTCGAAAATCCTTTTACAGCCATCTCAGTTGCTTCAATATTAGTTGCCTTTGAATCATTATAGAATTTGCGATTATGCCATGCGCTAACAAACTGTGTACGGTGGCGTACTCCTGTAAATGTCGATAATACTTCTTGAATAGCAGTATTTGTTACACCTTTAATTTTAGCAGTTACGATAGCTGCAAGCGCATTTTCAATATTATGTTCACCAGGAATATTAACTTCATCCGATTTCATAATGAATTCATTCTGATAGTAAATATTTCCGTCTTTTACATAAGCCCCTGTTTCAATTTCATCTAATCTAGAAAATGGCACAATGTTAGCAGAACTTGTTTTAGCTAGTTCACGAAGTTCTTTTAAATCCCAATTGACAACAAGAAAATCACTAGAATCTTGATTTTCAGTTATTCTCATTTTTGCTTTCACATAATTTTCTCGAGTTTTATGGTAATCCGTATGTGCCTCATAAATATTAGTAATAACGGCTATTTCTGGTTTCAATTTATCAATGCCACATAATTGAAAACTTGATAATTCAGCTACAATAATATCATTTTTGGTTACCTTTTTTGCTACGGCAACAGATGGAACACCAATATTTCCAGCGACAAATGCACGTCCTTGCTTTCTTTCTTGATTTAACATCAATGAAATCAGCGTCGTTGTAGTTGTCTTACCATTCGTTCCTGTAACCCCGATCATTGGCGCTTCAGAAATTTCATAAGCAAGCTCTGGTTCTGTAATAATAGGTAAACCTTTTTCCATTGCCTTTTCAATAAGTAAATTTGTATATGGAATTCCAGGGTTTTTTACGACTAACTCAAAATCCTCATCTAGTAAAGAGAGTGGGTGTCCGCCCGTAATCACTTTGATTCCTTCAGCCAAAAGCTCTTTAGCTTCAGGGTTATCATCAATATTTTTATGATCATTCACAGTCACAAATGCGCCTAAATCTTTTAAAAGTTTGGCTGCATTCAAGCCACTCTTTGCTAAACCTACAACTAGAACCTTTTTATTTTGATAATTCGTAATATTTTTCATTCCAATTAAATCTCCCTTTATAAAATGACTAGTAACGTTAAAATCGCAGCAATTAACCCAATAGTCCAAAAGACAATATCAATTTTCCATTCATTCCAACCACTCATTTCAAAATGATGATGAATTGGGCTCATCTTGAATATGCGTTTACCTGTTAATTTAAATGAAGCTACTTGTAAAATAACACTTGCCGTCTCACAAACAAATATAATACCAATAAAAATGAGTGATAGTTCTTGGTGTAATAAAATTGAAACGGTTGCTAATGCACCACCTAATGCTAACGATCCCATATCTCCCATGAAAACTTTAGCTGGTTTATGATTAAACCAAATGAACGCAATTAATGCGCCAATGACAGATAAACAAAAAATAAGTACATCCTTTTGTTGTTGTACTTGCGCAACAACTGCATATGCACCGAATGCAATAATTGATTGACCTGAAACAAGACCGTCAATTCCATCAGTTAAATTAACCGCATTAGAGAATCCAACAAGCCAAATAATAATGAATACAGCATAAAGAATACCGATTGAGACCTCACCAAAACCAAAGACATTAATTGCAAGTGGCAAATGTTCATGGACATAAACGACGGTGAAGATTAATCCACCAACTATTTGACCCAATAATTTTTGCCAAGGCTTTAAACCTTCATTTTGTCGTTTGAATAATTTGATACTGTCATCCCAAAATCCTAAAATAGCATATAAAAATAAGATGAAAATCATAATCATCATCGCTGGTGTCATAGAATTAGCCCATATACCTGTCCAAATTGCAGTAATAATAATAGCAATATTAAAGACAAATCCACCCATTGTTGGTGTACCAGACTTTTTCTCATGCCATTTTGGTCCTTCTTCTCTAATCATTTGCCCTTGTTTACGTATTCTAAAATAGCCAATAAATAATGGCATAAACATAAACGTTAATGCGAATCCACTTACCAACGGTATAAACATTTCTGGTTTAGTCATTGTCTTATCCTCACTCAATTCTTATTTTTTATTTAATGCTCCCGATGCTTCTTCAACATCGTCAAAATGCACTTTTTCTCGACCAAGAATTTGATAATCTTCATGACCTTTACCAGCAATTAAAATAACATCTCCTGGTTGCGCCTTTTTTATTGTTTGAGCAATTGCATCGTGTCGATCCATTATAACAGTTGCTCTATTTTCTGGAATTCCAGTCAGCATGTCTGCCATAATTTCCTTAGGATCTTCAGTTCTAGGATTATCCATAGTAAATACTGGGTAATCACTATGGTCAGCAGCAATTTTTGCCATTTTAGGACGTTTTCCTTTATCACGATCACCACCGCAGCCAACAATGCAATAAATTTTATTTTGTGCAAAATCTTGTATTGTCTCTAAGACATTTAATAACCCATCTGGTGTGTGCGCGTAATCTACAATTACACTGATACCCGTTTTAGAAGGCACTAATTGAAAACGACCTTTAACACCAGTCACTTTTTCAAGTGATTTAATAATTTGTGTTTCATCAAGTCCAGCAGCATATGCGGCACTAAACGCAGCAAGCATATTATAAACATTAAACAAGCCGATTAATTGCATTGTAACATGAGTTGTTTCACCAAAAAGAATTAAATCAAACTCAGTTCCATGACTCTTAATTTCAATATTTTTAGCTTGAATCATGGCATCATCATTTTCGATACCGTAAGATAATATTTGAGCAGAAGTAAACTGAGTAAACGTTCGAGCCACTGGGTCATCAAAATTTAAAACAGCCACTTTTGAGTCGCCTGATTCAGTATAATGATTACCCAACTGAGCAAATAACATACTTTTTGCATGTGCATAATTTTCCATTGTTTTATGAAAATCTAAATGATCTTGTGTCAAATTTGTAAAAACTGCGATATCAAAATCAATACCCCATACACGTCCTAAGACTAACGCATGTGAAGAAACTTCCATTGCAACAGTTTCAACTTTTTCTTGTTTCATTTGTGCTAAAGTTCTTTGCAATGTAATAACATCTGGAGTTGTATTATTCGAAGGATACAGTGTATCATTTATTTTACGATACATTGTACCGATTAAACCTGTTTTTTGATTTAAGTCACGATAAATTTGTTCAATCAAATGTGTAACAGTCGTCTTACCATTTGTACCAGTAACACCAATCATTCTCATCTGCTGACTTGGGACGCCATAAAATGCATCGGCAAGAATTGCCATCGCACGATTTGTATCTTGGACATAAACGACTGGAACAGGTACATCAACTGGTTTACGAGCAATAATAATCTTCGCACCTTTTTCAACCGCTTGATTCACAAAATCATGTCCATCAACTGTATAACCTTCAACAGCAACAAATAGACTATCTTCAACAACTTCTCTTGTATCTTGTGTTAATAGCTTAATATCTAACTCTGAATCAATCGCCGTTGATACTCGTTTAAATTTTAAACTTTGGATTAATTTATCTGCTCTCATATCTATATTCACCTTTTTATTTTAACGTTAATTTCACCATAGTTGATTTTTTAACAACTGTATTCGCCTTAATACTTTGAGCTGCTACATAACCACTACCCGTTGTCGTTAAGTTTAGTTTCATTAATTCTGCAGCATTCACCGCATCACTCTTTGACCAACCGGTTAAATCAGGCATAATCATTTCACCATTTGTTAATAACAATATTTTACGTCCGGATAATACAGTCGTTCCAGCAGGTGGATACTGATTAGCTACCGTTCTGCCATGTCCGATAACTGCAATATCTAGATTTTGTTCGTTTAATTTTGTTTTAGCTGATGAAGTTGAACTATTTGTAACGTCTGCTACTGTTACATTAGTCTTTGCAGTTGATACCGCTGTTGAACTGTCTTCTTCTAAAGTCCTCTTCATCAATGGATTAAATATTTGTGCCAAAATAGCATTACCACTGGTACCTTGCATATTTTGTGGTTGTTTCATCGTTACATACATAATATATTTTGGATCTTTGGCCGGCGCCATACCTACAACTGAAAAGACATAATTTGCATCACCCGTTAGATATCCAGTTCCATTTGGATCCGAAATTTGGGCAGTTCCTGTTTTTGCAGCTATCTTGTAACCATCAATTTTAAAGGCATTACCGGTCCCATAATTTTTGTAGATAACATCTTGCATCATGCTTAATACTTCTTTAGACGTTGATTTTTTAATAACTTGTCCTAAATTTGTTGTTTTAGCTTGATACGTTGTTTTTCCAGTATTAGGATCTACAATTTTATCCACAAGCGTTGGTTTGATCATCTTACCGTTGTTTGCAAATGCCGTAAAACCTTGCATCATTTGCATAGTTGTCACATTTATTCCTTGACCAAAAGCTGTATCTGCTTGTTCAATTGGGTATTGAAATTCAATACTACCTTTTGCTTCATTAGCTAATCCCAGATTTGTACTTTCCAGGAAACCAAATTTTTTAATATATTTAAGCCAAGCAGTATGCCCCATCGCTTGTTCCAACTTAGCCATACCAACATTACTTGAACGAGCGAAACCTTCACGATAAGTGATTAAACCCCAACCAGATGTATTCCAATCAGGAACAATCTTAGTTCCCACTTTTAAAACACCTGATTTATAGACGGCATTCTCATTGTAGGCATTATTTTCAATAGCAGCTGCCATTGTAAATACTTTCATAGTCGAGCCAGGTTCATAACTATCTTCAATTAGCGTATTACGCCACATCTTTGAAATACCACTTTTGGTATCTGCATTAAATGTAGGCCGTTGACTTCCTGCCAAAATTTTTCCATTTTTAGCATTCATTATAACAACATTCATTGATTTAGGATTATATGTTTTTTGTACGTTAGTTAGAGTTGTTTCAAGATACGTTTGTAATTTTGTATCAATGGTTGTATAAATATTATTTCCATTTTCAACTTTTTTTGTTTTTGTCTTTGAGTTTGGTAGTTGGTAACCATAACTATCTTTTTGGACCTTTTTTAACCCGTCTGTTCCACTTAATTGTTTATTAAATGCTAATTCTAGTCCCATTACACCAGATAAAGTTGAATCACCTTTTTTTGAAGTGCTTTTTGTCACACCAATTAAATGTGATGCAAAAACACCATTTGGATATAATCTTGCTTGTGTTTCAGTGAAATAAATACCTTTTAAATCTGCTGATTCTATCTTGTTTTTTGTTTCCAAAGATAAGTTTTTACCAGAATTACCAAATTCAACTTGGTAAGTTCCTTTTTTTGCATTCAAAATATTGTAAACTTTAGATTCTTTCATTCCAATCGCATCACTAATAACTTTTGCAGCTTTACTCTTATCAGTAACGTATAACGCTTTGTTATTTGCACCAACATATGATTTTGATAGAACTGCATAAATTGAGTAGTTTGTTGTATCTTCAGCAATCGGTTGATTTGAATCATCATAAATGGTTCCTCTATTTGCTTTATCAATTCGACTATTTTCATAAAGTGCCTGTGTTTGGCTACTTAAATTAACATCTGAAACTTTTCCACCTATTACAATATAAGAAAAACGAATGATAAACATCAAAAGAATCGCTAAAACGGCCAGGATTAGTAGCACACCAAACCTTTGCCTATTTCTACGTTTCTTTTTCATGTCATTTATCATCCGTTGCTTTTGATTATTCATTTCGTTACATTCCTTATTCTACTCTCACTTAAATTAAGACCATTTTTATTAGCGATACTATTTAATCGATCATTACTGGCAAGTTCGTTCACTTCTTGTGTCAAATCAGAACTCTTAGTTTGAATAGCTGTTATTTCGCTGTTAATATTTTGTAAAAATTGACTACTATTAGACAACTCTACCTGAGATGAAACTAGCATAAGCATAAGTACCAAAGAAATTGCACCAATTAAACCAAATAATGATTTTTCAATTCTAGAAAATGCAACACTTTGTGATCCCACTGTTTTTTTATGTATAGGTTGTTGTCTTGGATTTTCTTTATATTCTCTTGGCATTTGTCGTGCTGTGCTATTTTGTGCCATGATATGTAACCCCTTTATTATAAAATATTATTTTTTCAATCGTTTTATAATTCTCAATTTTGCTGAATGTGCACGCCTATTATTCTGTAATTCTAATTCTGATGGTAAAATTGGCTTTTTATTAACTAGTGCATAATTTGGCTGAATATTATCTGGAATTACAGGTAAACCCGGTGGTAACTCTGGTAAACTTGTTCGTTCCTTAAACATCGTTTTGACCAATCTATCTTCTAATGACTGAAATGTAATAACGCTAACTTGCCCCTTAACATTAATTAAATCAATTGCTTGCTCTAATGAATCTTCTAAAACACCCAATTCATCATTAACCGCAATTCGAATAGCTTGAAAAACTTTTTTAGCAGGGTGCCCACCTGTTCGTCTTGCACGAGCCGGAATACCCATTTTAATTAATTCAACTAATTGACTAGTTGTAACAATTTCTTCATTTTCTCTAGCATTTTCAATCTGACGAGCAATTGACTTTGCAAATTTTTCTTCACCATATCTAAAAAAGATTCTAATAAGTTCTTGATATGTCCAATTATTAACAATCTCTTTAGCTGTTAATTCTGCACTTAAATCCATCCTCATATCTAACGGCGCATCGTGCTGATAACTGAAGCCTCGTTCTGCGACATCAAATTGTGGGGATGATACACCTAAGTCATAGAGTACACCATCTACTTCCGTGACATTAAGTTCCAGTAACGCGGCTTTTAAATCTTTAAAATTGCGTTTAATAAACGTAACTTGTCCATTTTCTATGTATTTTTTTAAATGCCCTTCATTATAAGTAATCGCTGTTTGATCTTGGTCAAAAGCATATAAATGTCCCTCCGTACTTAGTTGAGACAGGATTAGGGCACTATGTCCACCGCCACCCAAAGTACAATCAACATATATACCATCTGGTTTAATAGCCAACCCATCTACTGCTTCATTTAGTAGTACTGTTTCATGTTCAAATGTCGTCATAGTTTTATCCCCTTTCATACGTGTTATTTAAAATCCAAAATCAATCATATTTTCTGCAATTTCATCAAAATTTTCTGATGCACTCTCTGAAAAACTATTCCATCGATCTTCACTCCATACTTCGAATCTGTTTGAAACACCTACTAGCACACATTTTTTTTCTAAATCAGCATGTGTTCTTAAAGGAACTGGAATATTAATACGGCCTTGTTTATCAAATTCACATTCTGTAGCTGCAGAATATAAAAATCTTACAAAAGCCCGTGAATCTTTTTTTGTTAAAGGGAGTGTTTTAAGCTTTTCTTCTAGGAGTGTCCACTCTGTTTGTGTATATCCGAATAAACAACCATCCATACCTCGAGTAATAACAAATTTCTCACCTAATTCCTCACGAAATTTAGCTGGAATAATTAATCTACCTTTAGTATCTAAAGTGTGTTTAAATTCGCCCATAAACATTGTGTACAGCCCCCCTTCATAGTAACTATTTAAATTTTACCACAATGCCCCACATTCCACCACTGAATTCCCCAATATTATGATTTTAAATGATAATATACAAAAAAACACTCAATCCTTTTTAGATTAAGTGTTTTTTACATTACTTATAATTAAAAATGTAGGACGATATCCTTAAAATAGTACTAAAAAGAGAAGCATTAAGAGGTACCATCCAAGCATATAAATATCAGTAATTTTCCAAATGGTCTTGAAAAATTTTGCATAAATTAATTCTCCATCTCGATACGCATACATAAGCGCACTAGCAATACCAATTAAGCACCAAGAAAATATTATAAATGGTGTAATCGATAAATTAAACTCTCGTACTGATAAAATATGTGTCAATAAAAGAAGTAATGGTGGTAAAAAATCAATGATTTGCAACCGTTTAGGCCAATTTTTACGTAAAATACGTTTAAGTAAAGTTAAAATTAGAATATATCCAAATATTAAAATTATCGACCCATACCAAGTTCCAAAAAATGGTAAAAGTTTCATAAATTACCCCTTTTAGATACTGCTTAAAAAGACATCATGTAATGCATTAACAGCAGTTTTTAAATCGTCCTGTTGAACTAAAATCCAAATTGTCGTATAACTATCAGTTGTTTGAAGAATATTAATATCCTTCTCAGCTAGTGCTGTTACAATTTTGGCCGTAACACCTGGTGTTCCAGTCATCCCCGCTCCCACAATTGAAACTTTCGCACAGTTTGGAAGCACTGAGACATCAATTCCAGCATCTACTAAAAGTTGTTTAGCTTTTTTTTCATCATCATTGAACAAATTAAAGAGGACTTTGCCAGGTGAGATATTAATAAAATCAACGCTCAAATTATTATTGGACATCAAATTAAAAACATCTTTTGGAGCATGATTAACTGTTTTAATTGTAAATTGACTGAGTCCAGTCACATGAGCAATACCAGTTACACTACGATAATGCTTTACACCTAAGTTTCGGTCGGTCACAAGGGTTCCCATCTCTTCAGGACTTTGCCAAGTTGAGCGAATCCGAACTGGAACATGGGCTTGTTGCGCAATTTCCACTGCACGAGGATGGATAACTTTCGCACCTTCATGAGCCATATTTGCAACTTCTTCATAACTGACTGTTTCTAGAAATTTTGCCTTTGTAACTAATCTAGGATCGGCAGTCATCATCCCTGACACGTCAGTAAAAATATCGACACGTTCAGCATCTAATGCTGCTCCAAGTAATGCAGCTGTCGTATCACTTCCACCACGCCCAATAGTCGTCGTTTGACCTTTACTTGTAGCACCTTGGAACCCAGTCACAACTAAAACATCAGCATCTTTAAATGCCTCATCAATTAAATCAGTATTAATGTTAATTACTTTAGCATTCTGAAATTCATCAGTTGTTTCAACTCCAGCATCCTGCCCTGTTAAAGCAGCAGCTTTAATGCCTTCCTTATTCAATAATTCAGAAAAAACTGCGGCAGAAATAGTTTCACCAACAGAAACAATCATATCAAGTTCTCTATTAGAAAGTAATGATTGCTCTCCATCGACAAGTCCTAATAATGAATCAGTTGCATAAGGTGCACCTTTACGCCCAATTGCTGAAACAACGACAACGACTTGATACCCTTTATCAACTGAATATTTTACGTGTTTTAAAGCTGCTCGTCTCGACTCATCGTCTTGAACCGATGTGCCACCAAACTTCTGAACCATAATTGTCATTATTTTGAACTCCCACTATTTATTATTTAGCTTTTTCTGTTACTGTTTTACTATCTTCTAATATGTCACTTTCAATGTAAATACGATGCCATACCATAAATGTTAAGACAGTCCATATTTTTCTGGAGTTATCTCTAACACCAGCACGATGTTCATCCAATAAATCTATGAAATATTGTTTGTTAAAAAATTCATCTGTTTGAGAATCATTAATAATTTGTTTAGCCCAGTCATACATTTCGTCTTTTAACCAAAAACGAATAGGCACAGGGAAACCTAATTTTTTACGATTTAAAACATGGTCAGGAACGATACCTTCAGCAGCTTTGCGTAAAGCATACTTGGTTGTTCCATGTGCAATTCTCAAATCTGCAGGCACTTCAGAAGCAACTGCAAAAACTTCTTTATCCAAAAATGGTGTTCTCAATTCTATGCTGTGTGCCATTGTTGTACGATCGGCATTATGCAATAAATCTCCATTTAACCATGTATGCATATCAATAAATTGCATTTGATCTATTTTATTGTAATCTTTTGATGCATTATAATATTGGCCAGTAATACTTTGGAATGGATGATTTTTATTATAGTCTTTAAAGAATGCTTCTTTTTCTTTTTCATTAAAAATAAAAGCATTACCAACGTAACGATCCTCCATTGGTGTCGTGCCTCGAAGAAGGAAACTTTGTCCACGCATCCCTTTAGGCATCATTTGAGCAATTTTATTCAACGCACCATTAATTGGTTTAGTGTATTTAAATCCTTTTAATGATTCAGGTTCATGATAAATAGTGTAACCACCAAATAGTTCATCAGCACCTTCACCCGTCAATGCAACTTTAACACGTTTTCTGGCCTCTTTAGCAAGGAAATATTGAGGCACAGCAGCCGGATCAGCCAAGGGATCATCCATATTCCAAATAAAATGTGGAAAAGCCTTCATAAATGCTTCAGCCGTAATAACAGAACTAAAATTAGCGACATTTAATTTTTCTGCGGTTTCTTGCGCAACATCTATTTCACTATAGCCTTCACGTTCAAATCCAACTGAAATTGTTTCTAATTTTGGATTTAATTCTTTAGCAATAGCAACAATAATAGACGAATCAATTCCACCAGATAAGAATGAACCAACTGGTACATCGGCACGCATATGCTTATCAACTGAATCAATTAAGACGTCTTTAATACGTTTAATATATGTCTCTTCTGGACGAACTACTGGATGAAATTCGGCAGAAAAATATCGTGTAATGACTGGCTTCTCGCCTAATTTTTTCGTTAAATAATGTCCAGGTTGTAACATATCAATTTCTTTAGTTAACGTTTCTGGTTCTGGTACAAATTGGAATGTCATATAATCTTGAAGTGCATCTTTATCAAATGTCTTATTTTTTAAAACTTTATAAATAGCTTTACTTTCCGAACCATAATAAAAATTGTCATCTGCTATAGCGTAATAAAATGGTTTAATCCCAAATTGATCACGGGCAGCAAAAAGTGTTTTTTCTTGCGTATCCCAGATAACAAATCCAAACATTCCGCGGAATTGCTTAACAGCTTCTGCACCGTACTTAGCATACATACCTAAAATGACTTCTGAATCAGAATCTGTTTTAAATTCATAACCATCAGCAACTAATGCTTCACGTAGTTCAATATAATTATAGATTTCACCGTTGAAAGTTAACCAGTAACGTTCATTTTCATATGAAAGTGGTTGGTGTCCGCCTTCTAAATCAATAATACTTAATCTTCTAAATCCCATTGTTATATCATCATCACTAAAATAACCTGAATCATCAGGACCACGGTGAACAATCATTTTTGTCATATTATGAACAATTTTATCGTAATCATCATTGGTATTTTTTTGTCTGTCGCTCAATACACCTGCAAATCCACACATATTTTCATCCCTCATTTTCATAAAAATCAATGTCTTATATTATAGATGATTCTACCATATATTTCAATTTAGGTTACAGTTATGTTTACTATTATAGCGTATTTGAACTAATCTTAACAACTAGATGTCTGAATTAACGAAAGCTTAAAAAATTTGGTATACTATGTATTATGTTATTCGAATAAAGGGGACTTTGATATTGATAGAATATTATACATCAACTGAGTTAGGTACAATTCAAAAAATAAAAGAATACAGTAAATCATGTTGGATTAACGTTACAAATCCTTCTGAAATAGAAATAAATGAACTTATTAAAAAGTATGCTATACCACGAGACTATATGACCGCTATTTCAGATGATCAAGAAAATTCAAGAACTGAAGGATTGTCTCAAAATATTGTTCCTGACTTAGTCTTAATGCAGTACCCTCATCGCATTAGAAACTCGCTAGGCTACTTAGAATACCAAACGTTTCCTTTTTCAATTATCTTAGCAGATGATGCAATAATTACAGTCTCAAATAGTGAACCAGATTTTATCAGTAAATTTATCGCGGATAGTCCAATTCATCAAATTAAAACGATAACATCGGATCAATTCACTTTGAAATTACTTTGGTATCTATCACAAAGTTTTGTCGTTGCGTTAAAATCTATCATTCAAGAAACCGAAAATTTAGAAAAATCACTTGCTAAAGCAACTAAAAATGAGCAATATTATCAAATGATGTCAATGCAAAAAAGTTTAGTTTATTTTGATGCTGCTTTAAAGAAAAATAATCCAGTACTTCAATCTATGGTTGACTCAAATGAGCATTTCAAACAAAAGGCAACTGATGATTTACTCACAGATGTTTTAATCGAGAACCAACAAGCCGAAACAATGACAAGCATTCAAACTAAAATATTAGAGAATTATGGTGAAATGGTTTCATCAGTTATTTCAAACAATTTAAATATTATCATGAAGGTCTTAACGTCGATGACGATTATTTTAACGATACCAACAATCGTTGGCGGTATGTTCGGCATGAACGTATCCCTTCCTGGTGCAGACACTCATTTTTCATTCTGGTGGTTACAATTAATCACGTTAATAATTTGTTTATTAACTGCTTATTATTTAAAGAAAAATGACTACTTTTAAGTTGACATTTTACTTATAAAAAAGTTATAGTTACACTATTAGATTTGAGAGGGTGGGTAAAACATGAAGAAAAAGAAATCTACATTCCAAAAAATCACAATGTTTGTCGTGTGGTTAATGATTCTTGTAACAGTCGGTGGTGTCGTTTTAACCGCAGTTATGTCAATCGCTTAATTTAAAAATAAAAATTTTAAAGGTTCCCAGCTTAATTAGCTAGGAACCTTTTTTATAAAAAAAGGCGGATTATTATATCCGTCTTTTTCTGTCTATTCTATTTAGCTAGGAAGATTCCTGGACTTTTTTTAAGTATGATACTAAGTATCAAGGTAGCAATAATCATGTTAATAATCATACTCCCACCATTGACAACTGCTGAGTACACAACTGGAGAAAGCCCCCATTGAACATATTTTGACCAAAAAATGATACCAGCCATAAAATGAGCACTGTATTTTAGAAATACAGCTATTAAAATCGCAAAAGTCAGTGATTGTATGGCACCACGCATATTTTTAGTACGCAACTGACTTAAAAAACGAGCAGAGAATAACCCAGAAAATCCTAGTACCAAATTAGCAACTGGATACTCTAAGATAGCCTGAACCGGCGTTAATACAAACGCAGTTCCAATTAAAATAGGTAATATACCATATAGTAACCCAATAATTAATCCCATTTTTAATCCGCGTCGTAAACTGTATACCACAATAGGTAACACACCTAGTGCAATATCAATATTTGGCGGATTAGGAACAAATGATAGCGCCATTGCTAAAGCGGCCATAACGACCCCTTCTAGTAATATCAATAATTTTTTTCTTTCCAACAAAAAAACCTCCTTTGACTTAGTAAACCAAGCACAAAGAAGGTGTTAATCTTCTACACACAATTCCTACGTTTGCATTAACAAACAGGTTCCAAGGGTCTGAATTTCTTCACTCTCAGCCAAAATTAATCGGCTCCCCTTTGTGTTGGTCTCCGATTAATAATATCGCATACATCCTGAAAAACGTCAAGCGTTTCCATTCCTATAATATCGGTGAAAGAAGTCTTGAAAACTGTTGCTTAAATTTCAACCAATGTGATTGATCATTAAAATACCTTTTCGTTAAAAGACTACTTTGTTCCATATCAGTTTCAAAAATTGTTTTAAGTGTGCTTGCCACACCTACATCATAAATAAATGCATTCGCTTCAAAGTTTAACTTAAAACTTCTAAAATCAAAATTAGCTGAACCAACGGATGCAACCATTTCATCAATTACAACTGTTTTAGCGTGTAAAAATCCATTGTTGTATTGATAAATTTCTACACCAATATTCGTTAGATCTTTCGCATAATACTGTGTAGCACGATAAACAAAGGCATGATCTGGCATACAAGGAATCATAATTCTAACCTGAACGCCTGAAGATACCGCAATATCTAACGCTTCTATAACAGAATCATCTGGAATTAAATAAGGTGTTTGAATATAAATATATTTTTTAGCTGAATTAATTAACTTAATATAACCTTTTTTTATTTGTTCAATTTCTGAATCAGGTCCACTAGAAACAATTTGCATGTTAACTTTACCTTTTGTAACAGTTTGTGGAAAATAACTTGACTGGTAATTAATCTGATTATTTCTCGCAGTTGCATTCCAATCCATAATGAACCTACTTTGTAGTGATCCGACAGCGTTTCCAAATACGCGAATATGTGTATCTCGCCAGTTACCAAATTTCTCACTTTCACCTAGATACTGATCACCGACATTGAATCCACCGATGTAACCGATTTTACCATCAATAACGACAATCTTTCTATGATCTCTAAAGTTCAAACGAAGATTTGAAAATGAAAAATGTGAACCCAGAAAGGCTTCTGCTTTACCGCCCAATTCCTCAAGATGTTTGAAGAATTTTTTAGTAGTTCCCTTTGATCCCAATGCATCATAGATGATTCTAACTTCAAGACCTTCATTTGCTTTCATTTCAAGTAACGTCAATAGTTCATTTCCAATATGCCCATCTTCGAATGCATAATACTCAACATGGATATGGTGTTTAGCTTTACGAATGTCTTGAAATAACGTCTTAAACTTATCATGCCCATCAATAAATAACTGAACCTCATTCTTCTTAGTTAAAATAGATTTCTCTATTTCTAAAAACATATGCATGATTTCGTTTACATCATCAGTATATTTACCGCTTGTTGTTAATTCTCCTCTGGCCCATTCTTCTTTTTGTTGATCTACTAATTGGTCAACACCCATACGACCCTGTGTTTTAATATCAAATATTTTTTCTTTTGAAATTTTCTTACCAAAAAAAAGATAAATTAAAAATCCAAAAATAGGTATACCTATCAAGACAAGAAGCCATGCCCATGTTGCAGCAATATCACGTTTTTCTCTAAAGACGGTCACAATTGCCGCTAACAAGTTCAATAAAAAAACAAGTAGCACACCAATATTTACATATGTCATATAGTCCCTCCAAAATTAATTATTTTGAATATTATTATTTTCACCAAACCATTTTTGATTTAATTCTTTTAGATAACCTTTGTTTTGCAACTCTGTTATTGCCCTATTAATTTTTAATTGCATTGTTGTATCAGATTTTCGCATACCTACCGCAAAATCTTCAGTTTTAAAATTACCATTTATCACGTTATATGCATTTGAATTCGACTGATGCTTAATAAAGTAGTTCGCATAGACATCATCAATTAAAAGTCCTTGAATTCTATCTGCATTTAAATCGATAAAAGCATTATCAAATGAATCATATTGAACAGGTTCTTTATCTTTAATATTATCTTTTAAAATATCTGGATGCAAATTTAAGCTATCAAATCCAGCTGAACCACTTTGAACACCTAAAATTTTTTGTTTCATATCAGAAAAAGAATTAATTTCACTTGATTTTTTTGTTACTAATACTTGCTTGTTCGTTAAATATGTACGACTGAAAGCAACATTCTTAGCACGTGCAGTTGTTTTTGTATACCCATTCCAGATTAAATCAATTGTCCCATTTTTTAATTCCGTTTCTTTCATAGACCAATCAATTGTTTGGAAATCAACTTGAATATCATATTTTTCAAAAACTTTTTTTGCTAAATCAACATCATATCCTACTAAACTACCATCTTTTTGTCTGAATGTCATTGGCACAAAACTATCATCAATTCCGATAACAACGGTACCCTTTTTTTGAATTGATTTCCAACTATCAACCGAATTCATTGATTGGCTACTATTGCTACAGCCAGCTAATCCTATAAACATCATCATAAATAATATTGTAAAAACAATTTTTTTTTCTAATTGATTCATTTATTATCCTCTAATCTTCTAGCGGCTTAACTTTTAATAATTTATCCGCAATATTTTCAGCAAATGGTACATCATGTGTCACTATTATTTGAGTCATTCCGTCTACTTTCAACGATAATATTAAATTCTCTACTTCCTGGCGTAGTGCTGGATCAAGTGCTGAAGTTGGTTCATCATAACACAAGATTTTAGGATTCATCGCTAATGCACGTGCAATTGCAACTCGTTGTTTCTGCCCACCTGAAAGTTGGTAAGGATATAAATGCCCTTTATTTCCGAGAGATAAGCGATCTAATAATTTTTGTGCTTCTTCCTCGGCCTGGACTTTATTACGATTTAAAACTAATTTTGGAGCTAACGTTATATTATCTAACACTGAAAGATGAGGGAATAATTGAAATTCCTGGAATACTACCCCAATAACACTTTCGTTCGTATTATTACGATATGGATCAAATGGTGAGGCATCAATTAGAATATCTCCAGAATCAATTGATTCTAACCCACTAATACATCTCAATAAAGTCGTTTTTCCACCACCAGATGGACCAACAATACTAACAATTTCACCATCATTAACTGTTAAATTAATATCATCTAAAATTAATCGTTTTCCATAATACTTTTTAATATTTTTTAACTCTAGCATAGAATTACTCCTTATTTGTAATAACTATAATGTTTTTCAATTTTCTTCAAGACAAGTGTAAATATAGCTGTTAATAACAGATAGATTGCCCCAACCATCAATAGTGGGACGAGTGTTACATCACGACTCGTCGCTACGTTACCGGCTCTTAATAAATCGCCTAACCCAATAACATATACTAAACTTGAATCTTTAACTAAATTAATAATTTCATTTCCAATTGAAGGTAAAACGATCTTGAACACTTGTGGAATAATAATTGTCCTAATAGTTTGCCAAT
Source organism: Dellaglioa sp. CoH-57-MRSF-22 (assembly GCF_056781895.1). The sequence continues at coordinate 86,235 of NZ_JBXAXT010000004.1, forward strand.
ATGATAGACGCAATACCTTTGCACTTTCATATTGACCTTTAGGAATCGATTGCAATCCACCCCTAAATATTTCAGCAAAATACGCACCATAATTCAAAATAAATGCAAATAATGCCGCATCGTATCGACCGAATACAATATGAATATGGAACTGTTGTAGTGTTGGTAGTCCATAAAACACAAAAATTAATTGTAGTAGCAGTGGTGTTCCTCGCATTAACCAAACATAAAAATTCAAAAAATACTTAATTGGTTTTATTTTTGAAATTAATCCTAATCCGACAATTAAACCAAGTGGAATCGATCCAATGATCGTCCAAAAAAATATTTCTAACGTTAATTTAGCACCATCTATTAATGATGGCAAAATTTCTAATATATAAGTCATTACATTATCTCCCTTTAGTTAAATAAAAAAATCCTCTCAAGCCAAATCAAATTGACTCAAGAGGACGATAGCCGTGGTGCCACCTCAAATTCATATTTTTCTCACGAAAAATAACTTATGTAGATTAATAAAAATGAGTATAAAAAAACTCTATAGTCATTATTGACTATAGAGGGCGACGAATCGCGGTACCACCTCAAACATCATTAAATTCTCACAAATTTAATCTTAACGAGTTTATTAAACTACAGCTATAACGGGCTTATCCCGGACTTCCCTAATTAACTAGTTTAGGAAATCAACTCGCAGATGTGTTTCAGACTTAAGAACTGTATCTTTTCAGCAATCGATACTCTCTTTAAAAGTTTGTTTAAGCCTTAATCTTCTGTTCAACGTTTTTCTTAATTGATAATAATTTAGCATACTGTCATTAACATTGTCAAGAATTAGTCTTTCTTAAACCATGAACCCATTTTTTTCCAAAAACCTTTTTGAGGCTGTTTTATTGTCATCAAGGGCACTGTTTCCCCTAGTAGTCGACGTGCTACATTACGATAACCTAATCCAGCTGGATTTTTAGAATCTAAAACAATTGGTTCACCATGATTTGATGTACTAATAACAGCATCGTCATCAACAATAATTCCTAATAAATCAATAGACAAATGACGTGTAATCTCATCAACATCCATTGCTTGACCATCTTCCATCATTTGACGACGGATACGATTAATAATTAATTTTGGTTGTTGTAATAATGGATTTTGCTCTAATAAACCTACCACGCGATCTGCATCACGAACCGCAGAAATTTCAGGCGTTGTTACAATAATAGCCATATCTGCACCAGCAATAGCATTCATAAAACCTTGCTCAATTCCAGCTGGGCAATCAATAATAACATAGTCAAACTCTTCTTTTAATTCATCAACAATTGCTTTTACTTGTTCAGGAACTAATGCTGATTTATCAGTATTTTGTGCAGCAGGTAATAAGTATAAATATTCGTTAAATCTCTTATCTTTAATGAGTGCTTGGTGTAACCGTGCACGACCCTCAGCTACGTCTACAATATCAAATAAGATACGGTTATCAAGACCTAAAACAACGTCTAAATTACGCAAACCAATATCTAAATCCATTAGAACAACCTTTTTTTCAAGAAGTGCTAATGCAGTTCCAATATTTGCAGATGATGTTGTTTTACCAACACCACCTTTACCAGATGTTACAACAATTGCTTTTCCCATCTTTAATATCCTCCAGCATGATTAAATAATTTTGGTCGAAGTGACTTTAATTCATCTCGATTGCCATAATCTATAATATGTAAATCATTAACATAGATTACAGTATCTTGACTGTTTGTTACTTTTTCATCATCTATAATATCAACTAATTCACCAATTCGTACTTGTGAAGCAGCTGAAACATCGCCCACAATAATGCTATCTGTATTATTGTTAAATCCAGCATGAATGACACCTTGAACTTCACCCATAACAAAAATATTACCAGCAGCTCGTAATTGACCACCCTGATGTAATTTACCTAAAAATAAAATATCACCTTTTAAATCAACTATTTGTCCACTTCGAATTGTTAGATAGCATAAATGAACGTTGTCATTTTCTTTTAAAATATTAGCATCTTCTATGGTCATTACTTCAGATTCGATTTTGTGTACTTTAAAATTACGGTATTCAGAAATAATTTTTTCGATTTTTTGCTTTTCATCTGCTGAAAACAATCGATTTTCTGTTTTAATATCAAACGAAATAACCGTTTCATCAGCATTCTTTTTTTCAGCACTTAAATTATTAAATAATTCTCTAAGTTCAACCAAAATTTTATCAAATCCGAAATCCTGTTTAAGAATAATTTCATAACCATCTTTATAACCTTTTAAAATAACACCTTGCATCTACGTTCACCCCTGAATTTTAATTATATCGGTTACTTAAATTCATTAATTTTGATATTGGATAGTACAAAATAATAAATACCACCAGATTAAAAGCTAAAGTTGGTCCAAACGAAGTACTAACGAATGTTGTTACAGATTCATTAGCAAATCCAATCATCTCATTGACTGCATAATACGAAACTTCTAAAACTGCCAAATCAATAAAATAAATGAGTAATATCACAATAAAAGATGGTTCGAAATATTGATATGCTATTTTAGTTAAATAAACAATTAATGGTAACAAAATCATATAAATACCCAAAATACCGGCATAATAACTATCAAATGCTAGACCAACACCAAACGCCCATAATTCAAGATGCTTATTATCTGAGTAAAAGATACCCATTATCAACCATAACAACAACAGGTGACTAACCATGATAGTCGTTTGTGATTGTAACTGTTCCATAAAAACAAATTGTATTGTACCATCCAAAAAAAAGGAAATAATAAGTCCTAACGGAAAAATATACTGTCTATTTTTATTTCTCATCTAATCTCACCTTCTAATCCAACGTCTGAGCAACTGTTACAACCGTTAGGTCACTCAAATCAACTGCAGGTTTGATATAAATTTTAGAAGCAAGTCCATAATCACCTTGCTCAACTTTAGACACAACACCAACATTTAAACCCTTTGGTGTTGTGCCTCCAAGACCAGATGTGACAACAGAATCACCTTTTTTCAAGGCTTTCTTAGAAGTAATTTGACCCATAATTAATAAATTATCTGTTTTATCATAGTCAGTAATTAAACCATTAATAATATCATCGTTTGAATTATTTACTTGAACTGCAAATCTATTAGCAGAATCATTAGTAGTCGATATTAATTCAACTTTACTATTTGTTTTATTAACTTCTATAACACGACCAATCAATCCAGAACCAGCCATCACTGGTGCGTTCTTTTTAACACCAGACGCACTACCTTTACTTATCACAAGTTGATTTAGCCAACCAGAAGGTAATCGCGTTAAAACAGATGCATTAATTGAAGTATAATCAGTCAATGTACTGTCCAATTTTAATTCCTTTTTCAGCTGTTTATTCTCATTTTTAACAGTGTCTGATTCCACTTGAACTTGTGCTAATTTATCAACTTGTTTTTTTAATTTTTGATTTTCTTGATATGTATTTAAAAGATCAGAAATACCAATAACTGAACTTTTTAAGCCATTTGCAGGATAACTAACTGCTCTATCAAATAGACCAACAACATCATTACCAAATTCTTGAATGAGCGGTGGTGTTGATTTTTTATTTCTAACGGAAACTGAAAATGAAATTAAACTAAAACTCACAATAATGGCTATTAAAATGATGATTAGTCTTCTATTTGAAAAAAATTTCTGCATGTTCGCTATCCTCCACTTACCTTATAATTAACTAAAAAATTAAGAGGCTGGATAAATAAACCACCAACCTCTTCATTTTTAGCTTATGTGATTTTTAAAATCTATCTTTTCTTCATGACGTCGATACTTTTTAATGATTCACCTGTACCAATTGCAACACAGTCGAGTGGTTCATTAGCAATAAAAACAGGCACTTTTGTAACTTCAGAAATAACTTCTGATAGGTTTTTTAATAATGCACCACCACCTGTTAATACAATACCATGGTCAATCACATCAGCAGCAATTTCTGGAGAAGTTTCTTCCAATGTTTCCTTAATAGCAGTAATGATTTCAGCAATAGATTCTTGAATAGCAACTGCAATATCAGTTGCTTTTACAGTAACTGTTTTAGGAAGACCCGTAATCAAATCACGTCCTCTGATAGTTGTATCTTCAATTGATGCAGCATCTTTAACTGATGCAGATGCAACGTCCATTTTTAATTGTTCAGCTGTTCTTTCACCAATCAATAAATTAAAGTTTTGACGAATATATGACACAATTGATTCATCCAATTTATCGCCAGCCATTCTGATAGAACGGCTTGAAACAATACCACCTAATGAAATTGTAGCAACATCTGTTGTTCCACCACCGATATCAACAACCATATTACCCGTTGGATCCATCACTGGTAATCCAGCGCCGACTGCTGCAGCAAATGGTTCTTCAATAACGTAGGCGTCACGCGCACCGGCAACACGAGTTGCATCAATAACGGCACGTTTTTCAACTTCTGTAACGCCACTAGGAACACATACCATTACATAAGGTTTACCTGCAGATTTACCTAAAGCTTTTTGAATGTAATATTTCATCATAGCAACTGTTGTGTCATAATCAGCAATTACACCGTCTTTCATTGGGCGAATAGCCACAATGCTACTTGGTGTACGACCGATCATTGCACGAGCATCTTCTCCAACAGAAACAATTTCATCAGTTTTAACATTTTTAGCGACGACTGAAGGTTCACGTAAAACAATACCTTTTCCCTCAACATACACGATTGTATTAGCTGTTCCTAAATCAATTCCTATATTCTTTGTTCCAAATCCAAACACAGTCTTTCTTCCCTTCATCGTCAGCCTTCTAGGCGCTTTTATTCGTAGTATTTACATTATATCATAATCAAAAGTGAGATTTCATTCAATATTTACTAATTTTTATTAAGTTTATCTTAAATTATTATAAGGTAATTAATTTTGAATCCATAATCTTATTAAGTTTATCATATCTAATTTCATAGAACAAGAGAGCACCCTTGATAATCAAAGGACGCCCTCTTCTTTCATACTAAGATATTTAGTATTACCCGAAATAATATGATCTAACAGCTCAATTCCCATAAGAATACCACATTTTTCAACTCTTTTAGAGAAAATAATATCATTCTTAGATGGTGTCACATGCCCACTCGGATGATTATGGACCAATATAATTTTAGCTGCACCATATTTTAATGCAACTGCAAAAATATCTCTTGGATGGACCGTTGCTGAATTCAAAGTTCCAATGAACAATGTCTCTTGTTTTACAATTTGATTTTTTGTATCCAAGAATAATCCAATTAAAAACTCTTGGTTTAATCCACCTAACTCAGCAACCATTCTAACCCCAGCATCATGACTTGAACAGATTTGTCCACAAATAAAATGAGGTTCACTGTTGATTCGTGTTCCCAGTGTAACAATAGCTTGTAATTGTAATGCTGTAGACTGATTATTCCCATCCATCAATAACTGATAATCTTTTAAACAACATTTTTTTAGTTGGCTTAAAGATTGGTAACGTGAAGAAAAATTATTAACACACTTTCCAACATCATTAGGGTTCGTTAATAATAAACTAAAAACAACCGTCAAAAGCTCTTTATCTGATAAATTATCACATTGATACTTTTGGATTTGTTCCAGTAGATATTCATTTGAGCAACTAGAAATAAGTGACATGGTGATTCCTCCTATTTTTTATTAAATACGAGAAATTCACTTATTTAAATTATTCTGATACAAAATAACTACGAACCTCCGAAATAAAGTACAACGATCCTGTCACAAGTAATAAATCATCAGAAGACATTTCGCCAACACTTTGAACTAATGCCTCTTTCCAACTTTCTTGAATGGAGACATTATCAAACTTATTAACGTTGAAATCATCTATTTTGCTTACTAGACGTGGCCCTGAAAATTGAGTTAGTATAACTCGTACATGAGGAACTGCAGCTAATTTTTCCAGCATTTGTTTGCCTTGCTTATCCGCTAGTACTGCAAAAATAATTGTGATTTCTTTATCTTGAAAATGCGTTTTAAGCAACTGCGTAATCCGATCCACTGCTGCGCTATTGTGCGCACCGTCTAAAATAACTAACGGTTCATCATTTACTTTTTCAAAACGTCCTGGCCATCGTGTCTCTGAAATACCTTGCCTAATTGATTTAGGACTAATGGCCCATCCCTGAATTTCAGCAACCTTCTCAAAAGTAGCAATTGCTGTTGCTGCATTTTCATCTTGAAATTCACCTAATAATGGCACAGAAAGTTGTTTAATATTCAATTTATTCGACGTATACGTTAAAATTTCTTCCCATGATGATTTTGTTCCCTCAGATTTAGCATTAAAATCCACTCCTAATCGAAAAATAGGACTATTTTTTAATTTAGCCTCATTATTAATCACGCTAAAGACTTCATCAGTTACTCTACCAACGATAATAGGCCGATTACGTTTAATGATACCTGCTTTTTGTTGCGCTATCTTTTCAATTGTATTACCTAATATTTTCATATGATCTAGACCAATTGTTGTAATAACTGAAATAATTGGATCAATAATATTAGTTGAATCATACTTCCCGCCTAAGCCCGTTTCAACAACTACAATATCTACAGGATTTATGCTGCCAAAGTATACAAACATCATTGCAGTAATAATTTCGAATTCAGTTGGTCCCCCCTCAAAATCGGCTAGTTCAATATCCATTCGATCAACAACTGGTTTCACGACATTTACTAAATGTAAAAGGGCGGTATCATCAATCATCTGTCCATTTAAGGAAATACGTTCATTAAATTTAACAATGAATGGTGAAGTATAAGTTCCTACATTCAACCCTTGTGCAATTAATAATTCACGTAAAAATGCAACTGTTGAGCCCTTTCCATTCGTTCCAGCAACATGAATCATCGCGATATTACCTTGTGGGTTATCTAAGCGTTCCATAAATGCTCGCATTCTATTCAAAGATGGACTTTTTTTAAATTTTGTTCGCCCATGAATAAAATTGAGTGCCTCTTCGTAAGTTGTGATCAATTTTCCGTCCCGCTTTCTAAAAAAAATAGACTTATCTCAGGTATATTGTACCCGAAATAAGTCTATTTTGTTAGATTAAACTTCTGCTTTTAAATCAGAAATTCTTTCCTTAGTTGCTGTTAATTTAATTTGGTAATCTGCTAATTTTTCTTTTTCTTTTGTAACTACTGCCTCAGGTGCACTAGCAACAAACTTTTCATTGCCTAATTTTTTAGTTCCACGCACAACTTCAACATCAAGTTTTTTAACTTCTTTTTCCAAACGAACAATTTCGTCATTCAAATCAATTAGTTCAGCAAGTGGCATATAAATCTCTGCTCCCGTAATTACAGACGTCATTGCTAGCTTAGGAGCAACAACATTTGAACTGATTTGAAGTTCCTTAGGATGACAGAATCGTTGAATAAATTCTTGATTGTCTTCAAAAATAATCTTTGTTTTTTCATCAGTTGTTTTAATCAATAAATCAACTGCACTGGACATAGGTGCATTTACTTCTGCACGATTATTTCTAACAGCACGAATTAATTCAATTAAATTGTTCATATCAATAACTGATTGTTCATCTTCAAATTCTGGATGAACCACTGGGTAATCTGCAACAACAATTGATTCCCCTTCATGAGGCATTGTTAACCAAAGTTCTTCAGTTACAAATGGAATAATTGGATGAAGCAATTTCAATGTTTGATCTAAAACATAAGCCAAAATTTGTTGTGTATTTTGCTTAACTGTCAGATCTTCACCATTAAGATTTTCTTTACTCATTTCAATATACCAATCACAGAAGTCATTCCAGATGAAATTGTATAGAGCACGACCAGCTTCACCAAATTCAAAGACATCAAATAAGCGTGTAACTTCAGAAACAGTTGTATTTAATCGGCTTAATATCCATTTGTCAGCAAGCTGCCATTCTGATTTAGCTGGTAATTCAATTTTATCCACACCATCTAAATTCATAATAACAAATCGACTAGCATTCCAAATTTTATTAATAAAGTTCCAAGAAGCATCCATTTTAGTGTAACTAAAACGAACATCTTGTCCTGGTGCAGATCCATTAGATAGGAACCAACGAAGTGCATCTGCTCCATACTTTTGAATAACGTCCATTGGATCAATCCCATTACCAAGTGATTTACTCATTTTACGGCCATTCTCATCACGAATTAATCCATGAATCAAAACGTGTTCAAATGGACGTTCATCTGTAAATTCTAAGCTTTGGAAAATCATTCGTGATACCCAGAAGAAGATAATATCATATCCTGTGACAAGCGTATTAGTTGGGAAATAACGTTTAAAATCAGGTGCATCAGTATTTGGCCAACCCATTGTTGAAAATGGCCATAAAGCACTTGAAAACCACGTATCTAAGACATCATTATCTTGTTCCCAATTTTCGATATCAGTTGGTGCAACCTCACCAACGTACATTTCGCCAGTTTCTTTATGATACCAAGCTGGGATTTGATGTCCCCACCATAATTGACGTGAAATAACCCAATCATGAACATTTTCCATCCACTGTGTAAATGTATTTTCAAATCGTTCTGGGACGAATCCAACTTTGTCATCCCCTTGTTGGAATTTCAAAGCTTCTTCTGCGAGTGGTTTCATTTTAACAAACCATTGTGTTGATAAACGGGCCTCAACTTGAACGCCAGTTCTTTCAGAATGACCAACACTATGTGTAATTGGATCAATCTTAATCATTAAGTCCTCAGCTTCAAGATCTTTAACAATTGCTTTACGTGCTTCAAAACGGTCCATGCCAACATATTTACCAGCATTTTCGTTCATTGTTGCATCTTCATTCATTGTATTAATACGAGGTAAGTCATGGCGATTACCTACTTCAAAGTCATTAGGATCATGAGCAGGTGTTATTTTAACCATCCCTGTCCCAAATGCCATATCAACATAATGATCTGTAATAATAGGAATTTCTTTGTTAACAAGTGGTAGAATGACTTTTTTACCAACAATATCTTTGTAACGATCATCATCAGGGTGAACAGCAACAGCGACATCGCCCATCATCGTTTCTGGACGTGTTGTCGCTATTTCAATAAATCCAGAACCATCAGCGAATGGATATTTAACATGATAAAAAGCACCTTCATCATCTTGATGAATGACTTCAATATCTGATAAAGCGGTTCTTGCTTTAGGATCCCAATTAATAATGTATTCGCCACGATAGATTAATCCTTTATTATATAAATTAACAAAGACTTTTTTTACGGCATCTGACAAGCCGTCATCTAATGTGAAACGTTCACGACTATAATCGAGTGATAATCCCATTTTAGCCCATTGCTTATGAATAACATCAGCGTATTCATCTTTCCAATCCCAAACTTGTTGTACAAATTTCTCACGGCCTAAATCATAACGCGTCACACCTTGTTCAGCTAGTTTAGCTTCAACCTTTGCTTGTGTTGCAATTCCAGCATGGTCCATTCCTGGTAACCAAAGCGTATCAAAGCCTTGCATTCTTTTTTGTCTAATTAAAATATCTTGTAATGTTGTATCCCAAGCATGGCCTAAATGTAATTTACCAGTAACATTAGGCGGTGGAATAACGATTGAATAAGGTTTTGCTTCTGGATTAGCATTAGGTTTAAATAAATCTTTTTTCAACCATTCTTCATAACGGCCAGGTTCAACCTGACTTGGATCATATTTTGTTGATAATTCAACTTCTTTTGTCATGAGTTCTCCTTTTCATCTATCAATTTTATTTTAGGCATAAAAAAACACCGTCATCAAAAAACATTTCTGTTTTAGGACGACAGTGCCGTGGTACCACCTAAATTGGGTTTTAACCCCTCTTAATTACTTTTTAACGAACAATAATGTCCGGTTATTCCTACTTAATTTCAGAATAACGACTCCTGAGCTACCACCATAATGTCTAATTAAAATGTTTCAGCCTAGCATTTTATCTCTGAAATGACTGGTGTTCTCATTCTTTGTCTGTAGTCACATTTTAGCGTTTATTCTGAAAATCGTCAATATTTTATTTTTTTAATTCTTCAAGTAGTTTAGCGTAGTCTGGCTCATTTGAGATTTCCGTAACCAGTTCTTCATAAATAACATGTCCAGTTTCATCTAAAATGAAAACCATTCGAGCCATATGACCAAATTCCGGAACATCTAATCCAGTAACTTTCGCAAAATTCCCCTTATCTGCATGAAGCAATTGTAAATTGTTTACACCCTCAGCGGCACACCAATTTTTTTGATCTTCTTTTGAATCATCAGATACGGTAATAAATTCGATATCTCTAAAATTATCTGCTTCCATATTAAAACGTTTTGTTTCTATACTGCAAACACTTGTCGTAATACTTGGAACAACACTTAATACTAATTTTTTACCTGTACTTTTAGGTAATGTTACAACTTGATCATTTTCATCGTACGCATTAACTGTAGGAAAAACTTCCCCTACTTTTGGTGCTTCCCCAACTGTATCCATTTCACTACCATGACGAGTTACTTTCATAATTGACCACCCTTTCTTTATTTATCTCTATCTTACTCAATTACTGTTTAAGAAGCGACTTATTTGATTGGACAAAAAAAGATTAGACCGATTTGTCTAATCTTTTAAAGTGCTACTATAGTAATTCTGCGAATAATTCACTATTTTCATTTAAATATTCTTCGCCAACACGAATCTTGCTAACCTTGACACCTGCCAATGCACGTTCCATTAAGCCATCGATATCCAAACGAGCTTCAAATTCCCTTGAACGGTCTAAACGAGGCTTTGTTTTAGGTGCTGGTGGGGCAAAAATTGTACAACAATCTTCAAATGGTTTAATTGAAAGTTCAAATGTATCAATTTTTTTAGCAACATCAATAATTTCATTTTTATCCATTGAAACGACTGGTCGAATAATTGGCATTGTTGTAACGTCATTAATTGCAACCATGCTTTCAAGTGTTTGAGAAGCAACTTGGCCTAATGATTCTCCATTAAAGATTGCTAATCCACCACGTAATTCGGCAATTTTTTCAGTTAAACGTAACATGAAACGACGTGTTATGGTCATTAAATATGGTTCTGGTACATCATGTTTAATTTGCTCTTGAATCTCAGTAAAAGGAACTTCAATAAATTGAATCGTTCCAACATAAGGTGTCAATTTAACTGTTAGTTCTTTAGCCTTAGCTAAAGCTTGTTCACTTGTATATGGTGGACTGAAGAAATGAACCATCTCCATTGAAACACCACGTTTCATACCAAGGTACCCTGCAACAGGCGAATCAATTCCACCTGATAACATTAACATCCCTTTACCAGCAGTACCAACGGGTAAACCACCAGCACCCTGACGCGTTTCAGAAGATAAGAAAATCCCATTTGAACGAACTTCAACACGTAAAATAATATCAGGCTGTTTCATTTTAACAGTAATGCCAGGCACGTGATCTAAAATCCAGCCACCTAGTTCGTCATTCAACTCATTAGTATCTAATTCAAAATCATGATCAGAACGACGTGTGTTAACTTTAAATGTTGTCCCTTCAACAAATTGCTCACTAATCATTGCTACAGCTGTTTCTTTAACTAAATCCATATCTTGTTCAACGCGAATTGCAGGTGAAAAATTTTGAATCCCAAAAACCTGTGATAAACGTTGCATAACTAATTCGCTGTCGTCACCGTTTAAATTAATGTGCATCCGATCACGATTTGCTTTAACAACTAAATCATCAAAACCATGTAAACTATTTCGAACGTTTGTTCCTAGGCGATCAATAAAGTTCCTCTTATTTTTTCCTTTTGTTGATAGTTCGCCATAACGAACCATTATCTCTGTATATTGCATGTCGACATCCTCTCATTATTTAGAATTAATTTTTTCAAATTTATGATACAAAATATCAAAAATACGATTAAATTCTTTTGCTTCTTCTAGCGTATTATTTCCATCAAAACTGATTCGAACGGCTGATTTAGCAAGCGGTTCTGGCACATTCATTGCTAATAATGTGCCAGATGCTTGATTTTTCTTTGATGAACAAGCACTTGTAGTTGAAATATATATTCCTTCACTTTCAAATGCATGAACAATTGATTCGCCACGAACACCCTCAATTGCAAAACACAATATATGTGGCGCAAAATTTGATTGTAATTTTGAAAAAGTTGTAATCTTATCAAACTTACTAATATGGTTGAAAACTAATTCTTTAACAGCTTTTTGTTTCATCACCATCTTAGTTTCATCTGTTAATAATAATCGCAATGCTCTTGCCATGCTAGCAATTGCAGGTACATTTTCAGTTCCGCTACGTAAGTTATGTTCTTGTCCACCACCTGTAAGAAGTGGTTCAATGTGACGACCTCTTTTACTGTAAATAAACCCTACTCCACGTGGCGCATGAAATTTATGCCCAGAGAACGTTACAAAATCTACTCTGTCACTCATAAAAGCTTCTTGCACACCTTTACCAATGGCTTGAACAGCATCCACATGAAAATGAACTGTTGGATAATCTTTTAGTACGTCCCCAATTTCAACTAAAGGCTGAATGGTTCCAATTTCATTATTAACTGCCATAACTGAAACTAAAATAGTATCAGATCTCAAAGCAGCCTTTAAATCATCAATACTAATTCGCCCCTCATCATCAACTGGCAAATAGGTAACCTCAAAACCAAGCTGTTCCAGCTGAGCCATTGTATTCATAACAGCAGGATGCTCAACGGTTGTCGTAATTAAGTGCTTACCATGGTTCATTTTTGCCATAGCCGTTCCTTTAATTACCCAATTGTCACCTTCAGTTCCACTTCCAGTAAATAATATTTCATCTTCAAATACATTTAATAAGCTTGCGATCTGTTGGCGTGACTGCTCTAATAAATTATGAGCTATCTCACCTAAGTTATTTAGGCTAGATGGATTACCCCATACTTGGTCACTAACTTTATTATATGTATCTAAAACTTCGGGCGTTATTTTTGTTGTTGCGCTATTATCAAAATAAATCATTAGTTACCTTCTTTTCTGAAAAATACTTTTCTCATTATAATATACTTCGTACCAGATTGACACTTTTTATTCATCCCTGGTGTTTCTTTATAGAATATAAAAGTGGCGACTGAACAAATTAATGCCCTAGTCCCCACTTAATATAGTTACTATTCAATTTCAAAGCTGTCTTCCATATTATCATAATATTGTTTCTCTATTTTTTTATATGAACCAGGCTCTACTTTATCTAATGCAGTCGCAATTGTTTCCAAACTAGCTGCATAATTAAAATCATTATTAAATAATTGCTTTGCCTTTTCAAATGCAATTGCAATCTCTTCATTCGAATTTCTAAATCTATTCGCATATTGTAGTAAACTCTCAGATAACGATGCACTATCAATAAGATCGTGTGTCTTATCTTCTAAACTTTCAAGATCTGCTTCAATATCGATAATTTGTTTTGCAATTTTTTCAATGTTAATTCTTAATTTACCAATTGCTACTTCAACTTCTTCAATTTCATCACTAACAACATAGAAAAAATCTAAGTAATCATTAGGTAGTCCTGGAAGATTAACCTGTTCAACTTGTCTTTTAATTTGATGTAATTCAATATCAAATCTTTGAATTGTTGCGCTGGCCTTTTTTTCATTGCTACGTAAATCCTGAATACTAGCATCAATTTTTTGTTGTTCAGATTCAATTTTTTCTAACAACTTAGAGTTTTGTTCAACTCGCTCAGCCATCTCGCTATAAATTGCTTCACCAGAATCAATAACCGCTTTATCAGTATCATGTTGTGCATCAATGTCCCTAATTTGTTGATTTAATTTTTGCGCGTCTTCTAATTCATTATGACTTAATTCATAATTTTGACCCAATCTATCTAATTCAACTAAAAGCATTTGACTTTGTTTTTCAGCATGATCAATGAATTTACGATAACTTTCTTCTTGCTTTTCTATCTTATCTTTTGCGGCCAACTCTTTTTCCATAACATCATATAAATAATCAATTTGATTAGCCATGTCATTAACTGCAACAATTGTTGACGCTACTTCTAGGTTCTCTAATTTAAGTAATGTTTCGTCAACACGTGTTTGAATTTCGTCTATTTGTTTAGGGATGTCATCCCCCACTGGAAAATTATAATTTTCATCCGTTAATTTCATGTAACCAGATTGTAATTCAGCAAGTTGATCTGGAAATTCGTTCTTCAAACTTTTATATAGTGGTGGAATCTCATCAAGAATCTTTTCTAACGAAGTTGTATCTTCTCTTAACTTACTTAAAACTTTTTCAGCCGTATCATGATCTCCAGCACTCGTTAATGTTGAAAAACGGTCAAAATCATCTTCAAGACCAGTTAGTTTATCCTCAAGTTTATCGATACTAGGTCCATACGAAAAGTTCTTTGATAATAATGTTTTACGTAAATCCTGATATTTTTTTTCAAGTGAATCAACAGCTTGATGATTACTTTCATCACTTTCTTTCAACGACGTTAATGCTTTTTCAATCCCTTTAAGTGTTTTTTCACTTGAAATTAATTTTACTTCTATTTCTGCCGCTAATTGACGGTTAGAAAGAAATTGATATTTCGAGTTTGCTTCATATGCTTCATTAATTTGTGTCGAAATTTTAGGCAATTTTGCATTTTGCACTTCTTTAAAGTCTGATTGTAATGCTGAAAATGTTTTAAGACTTTCACCTGTTAACCCCAAATCCTTCGTTAACTGAAGCTGTTGTTCAACTTCAGAATGAGCAATAACCTTTACTTGATCACGAAATGTTTCGAATTTTTTTTCATTGCGTTTCTGAAGAAAAAACGCTGTTGCATAGATAATAATGGCTACTACTATTATTCCAACAAAAATCTGTGTCATATCCTAATCCCGCCTTTAGCTTACTAAAATTTATATTTACTTTTCACATTCAAATTTTATGCTTCTAATCATTATATCATAGACCTTTAAAGCGTTCACTAGCTTTTATCTATTATTTATAGAAATTAATGTTATTAATTATATACATTCTTTTTATTATGTAAACAAACGTGAAAACAAATTGACATTAGTTTAAAAAGACAGTATGATGAGTCTTGTGTAAAATAATGCAGCGGTGGACGGTAAGCTCGTCAACAGTTTGTTGCCCAATTGTCTTGGTTCAATTAGTACCCTTTCAGCTGCAAAGGTGAACATTGCAAAACAAACTGCACGAATACTAAGTTCACAAAGGATTATTTTACTCCAAAACAAATATTGGAGGAATTTATATATGTCACGTTATACTGGCCCAAGTTGGAAAGTTTCACGTCGATTAGGTCTTTCTTTAACAGGTACTGGTAAAGAATTAGCTCGTCGTCCTTATGCACCCGGTGATCATGGTCAAAACAATCGCCGTAAATTATCAGAATATGGTTTACAATTACGAGAAAAACAAAAACTTCGTATGATGTACGGTTTATCAGAACGTCAATTTGCTAACTTATTTATTAAAGCTGGTACAATTCGCGAAGGTAAACATGGTGTTAACTTCATGATCTTACTTGAAGGTCGTTTAGACAACGTTGTTTATCGTTTAGGTTTGGCTTCTACTCGTCGCCAAGCTCGTCAATTGGTAAACCATGGTCACATTACTGTTGATGGCAACCGCGTTGATATTCCTTCATACGCAGTTGAAATCGGTCAAGTAATCTCATTACGTGAAAAATCAAAGAGTTTACAAATTGTTAAAGACGCAATGGAAGCATTAGTTGGCCGTCCACAATTCGTACAATTTGATGCTGATAAATTAGAGGGTTCATTAACTCGTTTACCAGAACGTGAAGAACTTGAAGCAGATATCGACGAATCACTTATCGTTGAATACTACAACAAATTATAATTTCAAATTAAAAAACATCTCATTCTTAATGAGATGTTTTTTTTGTCCATATTTTATAGATTTCAATTAGTGGCAGTAATGTATTTTTCAAGTCGTTTAGTTGTTTATATTCATTTAAGCTAAAAAACTCATCTTCAATAGCTAAATTCTGTCCAATCAATAGTTCTTTAGTTTGTACACTACTCCACTTTTGACTATCAGTAAGTGTTATTGTGTTTGCTAAAGTACCCGTCTCTTTATTTGTATGATCCACTGACCACACGAAAGTATCTTCTAGTTTCTGAATCATTATTATTGATTCAGAAACGCCCTCTTCATACAAGCTTTTGTCTTTAATATCTGCTAATGCAGATAACCAGATAAATAACCGATCATCCCAATAACCAATTTCAAAATGTGGCATCATTTTATAGCCACGTTTATTCTCGCTAAAAGCCATCCAAGTATCAGGCGGTGGATTTTTTGATCTTCTAGCATGTTTTGCAATGTGCAAATACATTTTAATTCCTAATTGTTCTTCTAAAAAAGGTAGTAGTTCAGCTCCCACCTTTTCGAATTTGGGATCAATAATTGTCTTTATTTTTTTTAATCGTCCGTCTAATGTTTGATCTTTAAAAATTAAAAAATCATCTTTTATAAACATTTCGCTCTCTCCTTTTGTATCAAACATGGTATGCTAAATTCATAACTTACTGAAAGGTGGTCAACTCCATGACTGAAAATAACTTAGATCCACATCTTCAATCTGGCCTTTACGGAACACCTCAACTTCATCCCGATGAACAAAGAAAGTACTTAGGGACATTTAGAGAGCGGGTCAGCCTAGCAATGACTGTTGCTGAGGTAACAGCATCTAAAAATATGGCTGGATTTGAAAAAGAACTACTTGAACATCCCGACTATCATGTTCTACTTAATGGTACAATTGATCAGAATATATTAGCCCCATACATCACCTTAACGCATAAGCATGATGTTAAATTTACATTAACATCAAATAATGATACTCCTGATGGGGTTGAAATTATGGGGCTAGTTGTCGCTTCTGAAAAAAATGCGATTAATGAATCTGTTATTGATATTAATGAAAAATATCCAATTATACAAGTTGAAACGCCAGAAAAGAAAAAATCATTTTTTGAAAATTTATTCGATTAGCATAAAAACTTAAACTAACACTTTTATATTAAGTGTAGTTTAAGTTTTTTATTTGGTTTCTAAAATCTTTACTATTTCATTAGCAATAGGCTGGTTATCTCCAAAATTAGGAAACGAATTTATCGATAAATCAGGAGCCGTTTCAATTGAAAGAACGGTTAAAGCATCCCTATGTCTATAGTCATATGCTATATACAAGTTAGGAATAACCACATCAACTGCCCCCATCGTCATTTTTAAACGTTTTGCATAACCTTCAATTAACGCTATATATGATTCGTCCATTTGATTGCTAACTTCATTTTGATTTGCACCCGAATAAAAATTACTATCATATCTAATGATTGCTTCAGACCCTCTTGAAATAACAGTTGATTCAGTAATACCTTGTGATGCTATTGTTTGATGTTCAACTTCTGACAATTTAAGCGGATACCATGGACCTTGACTAGTACGTTCTACTTGTGCATTTTTTATTGTAATTAACTGTGCCAACGTCTTTCGTCCATCGCCAACTACACTAACTGGTAATCTTTCAACAATACCCTTTACATGGCCACCTACAATCATAAATCGATAGACTGACCCAACAGTAATTTCTTCAATTAAAACTTGTGTATCAATTGATAAGATACGTTTAACGGCTTCTTTATACTCGCTTAACGTCGGAGCCACTCGAAATACATGTGTTGCTTGACTGCTCTTTATGAATCTTGGCTTAATAACTAATGCTTTGTTGACTACATCTGCATAATAGTTCATAGCTTCATCTAAAGTGTGTACATTAATACTACTAGGAACTTTAATATCAAGGTTGCCCAATATTTTTTTAGTTGTTTGCTTGTCATATGCAATTTTGTTTAAAACACTGGTATCTAAATCAGAAATTACCCCATTTTGCAGAAGATGTCCGTTCACCCGTATGACGTCCAAATCACTGTCAACAAGATCAAAATAAGACCCTCTTTTTATCAACGCTGCTAAAATAAGCTGCGTATTTTTCGAGTAACAGTTAAAGCCAATCAATGAACTTAACTGTGACTGATACTTTATCTTATTAGATTTTGCTTGTTCCATTGCAAAATCAGCCAACGATTTATTAATATCTTCATCAACTATCCTTGCACTCAGACTCAATTCAGGTCGTTCAAATTGTAATTTAAATTGAACTAATGTATCCTCTAAATTTTTATCTAGATAAAAATTATCATTAAATAAAATTAATTCGTTCAGCAGTTTTATTGCAGCATTTTTAACAATCGAGGTTGTTTTAGGGTCTTCTATTGCCACCTCATTTTTTAATTGTTTCGCTTTAAATATAATATCATCAACTTCATTTTCTGCCATATCTGGCGTCATTAGAAAGTAAGCCGCTAATAATTGAATAAACTTAATTGTGTCACCTTGAATACCAACACGAGAAAATGGATCAACATCAAATCCACGGAGTTCAATATAATTAACACCAGATGAAATTAATGTATCTTCCTTTTTAGTAGCTGATTTAAATTGTACATCTCCATAATATTCAGAAAATGATAACAATTTACCATTCTGGACCATCTTATTAAGTGACGTAACGTATGAGTTAATTGATCGATAAGAAGCTTGAACTGAACTATCAATATTGGTATAGCCAAATTCACTGTTTCTAACACTTCTAACCGGATGACAAGCATTATAATTAGTACTTTCAACAATTGGTGTTGCTCCAAACAAGTAAGTTGTAAGCCAACTCTTTTCCATAAATTTGCGTCCAATTTTTAAATAGACGTAATTATGAAATTCTATATAAGAATTAAAATAACTATGAAACTCAGAATCAAATAAAATCTGAATTACTTTTTCTGGAAAGCTAAAATTAAGATGTACAGACGTAAAAAGTTGACGTTTTTTTCCATACTTTTCTGCTAATTTATTTCGGTATATAAATCCTAATTCATCTGGATGCGCTATTCTTACTTTAGATTCATCCACTGGTAATTTAGGAATTGAACTCAATGGCCATAACTGTTCATCACTATCCAATTCTTGTGTTGCGACTTGTTGAATGGCATCTAGATAGTTAATAACATTATCAGCCCCCTCAATTGGTGGCGTGATAAATTCCATTTGTGATTCGCCAAAATCTGTTTTTATATAAGGATGTTTAAATCTATCTCCTAATGATTCAGGATGATCAGTTGAACTCAGCACTCCCGTATTCTTCACTCTTTGAGTTTCTCGCTCTAATCCTATCAACGATTTTCTAAGTAGAGGTGCGAGCTTTTC
Source organism: Dellaglioa sp. CoH-57-MRSF-22 (assembly GCF_056781895.1). The sequence continues at coordinate 105,627 of NZ_JBXAXT010000004.1, forward strand.
TTCCTGAATTTGTAATCCGATTGCATCTAGTTTCATATCATTGTGCCTCCTCATTTGTCTATTACATTGTACCAAATATTTGAATTAATCCTTCATATTTGCAATCCATTGTGCCAATTAAATTTATGCAATATGCTATACTATTCTTTAGTAATCAACGTGAAAGGAGCCACATATGTTACAACCACTTGCATTCAGAATGCGACCAACTAAAATTGAAGAAGTCGTTGGCCAACAACACCTTGTTGGTCCAGGTAAAATTATCAAACGAATGGTCGAAGCAAAACTGCTTTCATCTATGATTTTATACGGACCACCTGGCACTGGTAAAACGAGTATCGCCAGTGCTATTGCCGGATCAACTCAGTATGCATTTCGTAAATTAAATGCTGCAACTGATTCTAAGAAAGACCTTGAAATCGTAGCTGAAGAAGCAAAAATGAGCGGTACTGTTATTTTACTTTTAGATGAAATCCATCGATTAACGAAACCTAAACAAGACTTCTTATTACCCCACTTAGAAAGTGGCCAAATTATTTTAATCGGTGCAACAACAGAAAATCCTTACATTACCATCAATCCAGCTATTAGAAGTCGAACACAAATCTTTGAAGTTAAACCTTTAGACGAAAATGATATTGAAACTGCACTTGATCGTGCACTAGTAGATAAAAATATTGGTCTCGGAAATCTTAATATTAATTTAGAAGCTAATGCACGGTTACACTTAGCGCGAGCAACCAACGGAGATTTACGTAGTTCTTTGAATGCACTTGAACTAGCTGCTAAGTCAACCCCACCTGATAGTTCAGGTGTCATTACCTTATCACTATCAGTCATAGAAGAGTGTCTACAAAGAAAAGCATTAACCCATGATAAAGATGGCGATGCTCACTATGATGTTATTTCTGCTTTTCAAAAATCAGTAAGAGGTTCCGATGTTAACGCGGCTTTACATTACTTAGGACGTTTAATTCTTGCTGGTGATTTACCTACAATTGCAAGGCGTTTAATCACAATGGCATACGAAGATGTCGGATTAAGTAGCCCTGCAGCATGTGCTAGAACCTTAACTGCTGTACAGGCGGCAGAAAAAATTGGCTTTCCAGAGGCTAAAATACCTCTGTCTAACGCAGTAATTGATCTCTGCCTCTCACCCAAATCAGACTCGGCAAATGTTGCCATAAATAATGCAATTGCTGATATTGAAAAAGGTGGTTTTGGAGATATTCCTGCTCATTTAAAAGATTCACATTACAAAGGTGCTGCAGATTTAGGTCATGGTATTGGTTATAAATTTCCACATAACTATCCAAATGATTGGGTTGCCCAACAATATCTTCCAGATAAATTGAAAGATGCTAATTATTATGAGCCTAAAGCAAACGGGCGTTATGAACAAGGACTTAAAGAACAATATAGTAAATTACATCCATCAAAAAGATGATTTGTTGCCGCTTACATCATAATTGTTGCACCTTTTAAAAGTCTGTGCTATATTAAAGATGAAGTTCTGAAGTGTACGCGTTATCTTATTAGAATGTTGACCGAACAAATAATTATACCTAGGCGTCAACTTGATAGGCTAGCTAATTTCAAGCCTTTTCACTTGGTAGTTAGAGGCTAGTACAGTCGATGCCACCTGCTTCACTGCGGGCTCAACTCACGAAGATGATTAACGGCACTACGCGGATATTCCAAAGCTTTTGCTTTGATGGTCTGGGCAAACTATGTTTGCTCAGACTTTTTTTATTAAGAATAAAGGAGTCTTTAAATGTTAATTCGGATACTTTTAGCCGTTCTTTCACTCTTACTCTTGACTATCGGCTATTACTTATTCTCACATCGCAACAAAAATTTTATGATATTTAAACCTGAGTCAAACCAGGTGCTAAGCTCAATACTACTTGTCTTTGGGTTAATTATCTGTATTGAAAGCTTAGTTGGCTTAATTTCAGTAATCATTTTTATACCCATATTTTGTGGGATACTAGTTACTCTAGCCTGCCTTACGGTTGGTGCTTTAACAATTATTTTATCTTTTTTTATGCATTAATCTAACTTTGTAACCGTTTTTACTTCTATTTTCATTCGTTTTGTCGTAAAATAGAGGTATATAAAAGAAAGAGGTGGCCGACCATGTTACAACAATATAAAAATATTTTAGTTCCTGTAGATGGTTCTGATGAAGCAAAATTAGCATTCGAAAAAGCAGTACAAGTAGCTTTAAGAAATGGCGAAGATTCTACACTTCATCTTTTGCATGTTATTGACACTAGAGCATTCCAAAATATCTCAAGTTTTGATACGTCAATGGTTGAACAAGTTAGTGATACAGCAAAAGAGACATTGAATAAGTATATTGCACAAGCAAAAGCAGCTGGTCTTAAGAATGTTGACTACTCAATTGAGTATGGTTCTCCAAAAGTAGTTATTGCTAAAAATGTTCCTATTAATTTAGATATTGATTTAATTGTGATCGGCGCTACTGGATTGAATGCAGTCGAACGATTATTAATTGGTTCAGTTACAGAATACGTAACTCGAGTTGCTGTTTCTGATGTCTTAGTTGTTCGAACAGATTTAAATAACACACCTGCTCTTAAAAATAATCTTAAAAAATAAAAAAAGAAATTAGCCATAATTGGTTAATTTCTTTTTATTTTGTCTTGAATTTACATAAAGTAATATGGTCATCTACCATACCCATACTTTGCATCAATGAATAAATAATTTTAGGACCAACAAACTTAAACCCTAATTTCTTCAATTCTTTAGATAACTTTTTTGAAATGTCGGTTTCAGCTGGAACATCCTCTGCATGTCGCCAGAGATTATTAATTGGTTTATTTGCTACAAATTCCCATAAAAATGAATCAAATGATTGCCCATCTTGGTTCATTCTTATGATCGCCTGTGCATTCGCGATAATAGCGATAATTTTTTGCTTATTTCGAATAATATCTGCATTTTCCATTAGTTCCGCAATTTTATCTTCATCAAATTGACTAACTTTGTAAATTGAAAAATTTTCAAAAGCGTGATTAAAATGATTACGTTTATTTAAAACGGTCTTCCAGCTCAACCCTGCTTGCATTAATTCTAAACTCAATAATCTGAATAGTTGTTGATCGCCATAAAGCGGCTTTCCCCATTCTTCATCATGATAATCTTGCATTAACTGATTACCCGATTGGGCCCATGGGCATCTTTCCATATTCTATTCTCTCCTTCACTCAAATAAAAAAGATTACTAGTGCTGTCTCCAGACTAATAATCTTCTTAAAATTTAGATTTCAGGTAATTCAGTAAAGTCATAATGTAATTCTTTAACAGCGGCATGTTCGTCGAATGCTAATTGGATTAATTTATCAATTAATTCTGAATAACCAATTCCTGAAACTTCCCACAATTGTGGATAAAGCGAAATGTTTGTGAATCCAGGTAACGTATTTAGTTCACCAAGATATGGAATACCATCTTTAACTAAGAAATCAATTCGTGCTAAACCACGACAACCCAATGCTTCAAAAGCACGTAATGACATGTCTTGGATTTCTTTTGTTAATTCATCTGGTAATTCAACAGGCATTTCAAATTCCACACCTGAAGCATCAACGAATTTATTATTGTAATCGTAAAATACATCAGATTTAGGTACGATAACTGCACCTAATTTTGAAGCTTTTAAATCAGTATTTCCAAGAATTGAACATTCAATTTCATCAGGATTTTCGATTGATTCTTCAACTAAAAGCTTTGTGTCATATAAAAATGCATCTTCTATACCTTCAAGGAATTCTTTTTCGTTATGTGCCTTATGAATACCAACTGATGATCCTTGGTTAGCTGGTTTAATGAAAACAACTTCTCCAAGTTCCTTACTAATGTGTGCGTAAGTCATTTCAGCACGATTGTTGGCCTTAACAACCAAATATTTAGTATTTCTGATATTATTTAACGTTAACATTTTCTTAGTTAAATCTTTATCAAATGAAATTGCTGATGAACGAACATCACTACCAATATATGGTTTATCTAAAAGTTTAAATAATCCTTGAATTGTACCATCTTCACCCATATTACCATGAATAACTGGATAAAAAAGATCAATATCTTTAACTTCAGTTAAACTCATGATATTAGCTAACGGATTTGTAAAATCAATTGTTGGTAAGACATCTTCAACAACTTTTGCTTCTGGTTCGCCATCAAAAATGCGACGTGAAGCAGCATCTCCAAGTAGTACACCTTCCTTTGTAAACATGAATAAACTAACTTCGTACTTATTTTTATCCATTGCATCGTAGATATTATGTGCTGAACGTTTTGAAACGTCATGTTCTGATGAATTACCACCAAAAAGTAATCCAATGTGTATCTTTTCGCTTGTCATCATATTCTCCATTCCTATTGTATTATTTTTGTTCGCTTTAAACTCTTAGTCTAAATAATACCATGTTTATAGTAGATCTGTCATTTACGTTTGCTATTTTATTTAAACATTTAAAATCCACATGAAAAGTAAGAACACAAAGAACAGTCCGTACATGATTGGATGAACATCTTTTCGACGACCAGCAGCAATCATTGTAATTGGATAAAAAATCATTCCCAAAGCAATCCCGTCAGAGATACTATAAGTTAATGGCATACCAATTACAATTAAAAATGCTGGAATTGCAATTTCCATTTTTGTCCATTCGATTTTTGTTAAAGATTGTGCCATCAATACACCAACAATAATTAATGCTGGAGCAGTGACCTGTGTTGTTACAACTGATAATAATGGCGAGAAAAATATCCCGACAATAAATAATAATCCAGTTGTAACAGCCGTTAAACCTGAGCGTCCACCAACGGCGATACCTGCTGAAGACTCAACATATGCACCAACTGGAGATGTTCCTAAAACAGAGCCAGCAAGCATTGCTGTTGAATCAGCAACTAAAGCTTTACCGACACGAGGCATTTTATTGTCTTTCATGAATCCGGCTTGTTGAGCTAACCCAACAAGTGTTCCAGCAGTATCAAAGAAAGTAACTAACAAGAAGGTTAAAACGACTACCCATAACTGAACCGTGTTAATATCACTAATATGTTTAACGCCTTGCATAAATGTTGGGGCCAAACTTGGGGCACCGGCAACAACTTGTGTTGGCATTTTAATTAATCCTGTGATGAATCCTAGAATAACTGTTGCAAACATCCCAATAAAAATACCACCTGGAACACGTCTAACCATTAAAATTGCAGTAACAATTAAGCCAAAGATTGTTAACCATGTTGTACCAACGGTCAATGGACCTAGGCCCACAACTGTGGATTTGTTTGCGATAATTAAGCCACCATCTTGTAAACCGATAAAAGCAATAAATAAACCAATACCACTTGAGATAGCGTATTTTAAGTTACTTGGAATAGCATTAATAATCATTTCGCGTAGTTTAAAAATAGTAATTAAAATAAAAATTAGTGATGCTACAAATACACCTGCTAAAGCTGTTTGCCATGGAATTCCCATACCTATAACAACTGAATATGAGAAAAAGGCATTAATACCCAATGCGGGAGCTGTTGCTATTGGGTATTTAGCTAAAATACCCATTAAAATACAGCCTAAAGCACTTGATAATGCAGTTGCAGTAAATACTGCCCCTTTGTCCATCCCCGAAGCACTTAAAATCGTAGGATTAACAAATAATATGTAAGCCATTGATATAAACGTTGTAAAACCAGCTAACATTTCGCGTTTAACCGTTGTATGTAACTGATCAATTTCAAAATATGATTTAATGCGATTAATCATTTTAAATCTCCTTTTCATAAATACATTTGTTCGTGTTTATCTCATTAATGAGCAATTACAATTTTACTATATTCGTATATTAATGTAAATAATATTATTAAACTGTATTTTGTTAAGGATTTATTCAAATAGAACTTATACTGTAATAATTTTATCAATTTTAATATCAAACTGATTACTTGTCCATTTCTCAGAAATTACATTTTGAACGTCCAAACAAAGTGAAATTGTTTTTGGTTGATATTTTGCAATATACCGATCATAATAACCACCGCCAAAGCCAATCCTTTGATTATTCTCTAAATTAAACCCAACTCCTGGTACAATCACTAAATCTAAATTATTCTTTTCAAGTGCAACATTATATTCAGGTTCTAATAGTCCATAATCACTTTTTATAAGCACCTGTTCAATAGATAAGTAAGGTAAAAATGCAAGTTGCTTTTCAGGCATCGTTTTTGGTATATACACCCTCTTACCTTGAGACAGTGCCGCCAATAGTAATTCGTTAGTACTAAACTCAATCGATTGACTAATTGTTAATCCGATTGAATCAGCCGATTCCCATTCTTCAGATTGTAAAACTTTATCAATAATTGCCTTCTCCTGATTCCTTTTTTCAAGGACCTTATTTTTTGCCAAATCAACCATCTTGTTAATAATCATTTTTCTAATTTCTTTTTTACTCAATAGCTTATACCTCCGCGTTAAATTCACCAGTTATTACAAACTTTCCAATCATCTTACCATTTTCAACAACTTCAGAAGCCGTTCGTAAATTATCGGCGTTAATCCCCACCAATGATTTAGTCATCGTTGATTTTAGTTTGCCTTCATCTAATAACGTGGCTAAGCGATTTAATGTTTTACCTTGAGAGCTCATATCTGCCGTGTAATATACACCTTTAGTAAAAACTGTTAGCCATTTAAACTCATTACTTTTATTTTTTAATTTACCAATTGGTAAATTATCAGATGTGCCCACAATTGAAGTAATAATACCCTGAGGTCTGATGATATCTGCTGCTAAATCAAAATAAGTTTCTGTTGAGTGCAATATTAGAATACCATCAACTTCATTAATATTTAATTTAACTAATTGTTTCTTCAAATCTTTTCGGTGATTAATGACAATATCAGCGCCCATCTTTTTAACCCAATCGCTCGTTTCTAATCTTGAAGCGGTCGTGATAACAGTCAAACCAGCCCATTTAGCAAGTTGAATAGCAATAGAGCCTACACCACCAGCTCCATTAATAATTAAAACTGATTTTCCACTATTGGCATTTTTCTCTGGAATGAAATTTAATTTTTCAAATAATGCTTCCCATGCTGTTACACCTGTTAGTGGCATAGCGGCTGCTTCACTGTCTGTTATTTTCTTGGGTGCATTTCCAACTAGTCGTTCATCAACTAGCTGATACTCAGCATTACTTCCTGAACGATTATTGACACCTAAATAAAAAACCTTATCACCACTATTAAATTGTGTTACTTCTGATCCTATTTCAGAGACGACCCCGATTGCATCGAAACCTAAAATAAGTAATTTTTCTTCAGAATCAATTAACATTCTTGATTTATAATCTATTGGATTCACTGAAATACCCGTTACCTTCACAAGAATATCATGATTTTCAGGTGTCGGTTTATCGATTTTGACATCTCGTAATGCATTTTTATCTTCTGTCGGAAATTTTCCAAATGCTGCGATGGCCTTCATTTTATTTACCATTAGCTCACTCTTCTTCCATTAATATAGATTACGCTATTCATCTTACTACAATCTAACAAAAAGTTTGGTTTGTTTCACTTTTATACCGTCTAAAAATATTGAAATACTCACATTCTCAATCTGTCAGTATAGACTTAATATTTGGTTTAATGTATGCTTAAAATATTATTAAAACATATACAATTAAGGAGACACACATCATGGAAAAACCACTAAAAACGAGACAACAACTGAAATCTGAATCAAAGGCATTACTTAAAGGACACTGGAAGTCAGCTATCCTAGTTAGCTTACTAGCAATCCTTATTTTTATTGTTTATTCTCGCTTATATTCTACTGAGTACGCAGACATTATGAATTTATATTCTACTGAAAATAATAACCAATCATCAGCTATCAGTCCTATAATTTCAGCAACTGTCGTTGTTCTTTATCTTATTTTTCAAATTCTACTTGTAGGTGTTTCATATACATTCTTAACTTGGGTCAGTTCACAAAAAACACCAGAACATGCATTTACACAAAGTTTCCAAGTTTTCTCAAATGAATTATTTTTCCCATCTATTGGTATCGCCATTCTCAAAACCATTTATAGTACACTTTGGACTCTCTTGCTTATTGTCCCAGGAATTATTAAATACTATTCTTATTCACAAGTCTTTATGATTAACAAAGACTTAACAGATAACCCAAATCATCCTGACATCAGTATTAATAAAAAAATAACGTTAAGCCGTGAATTAATGAACGGACACAAATTTGATTTATTCGTAATAGAGTTAAGTCTGGTTGGTTGGTACCTATTATCAATCGTGACACTTGGAATTGGTTATATTTGGTACATGCCTTATCAACAAGCAATTAAAGCAAATTTCTACAGAGACCTTGCCGGAGATAAATTCTTAACCTTAAAATAAGCAAAAAAGACTGAATAAAATCAGTCTTTTTTATTTTGTCTTCACATGTTTAAGTCCTTCTCGCACAGCTAGCTTTGATAGATCATGGCTCTCAATAAAAGTTATAACCCAATTTTCATCAGTCTTAGCATACTCACGTAATGACCAACCAATCGCTTTTTGGATGAAAAATTCATCTGTTGTTCTATCATTCAAAATCATCTTTGATAAGTAAGCTAGATTAGTTTCTTCACGATAGCCTAACTGAAGATTTATACCCACACGACGCATCCAGAAATTATCATGGTTTTCAAATTGCTTACTAATATCGTTAAAATTTATCGGACTTAATTTTAAAAAGTCACTAATAACCTTACGTAAAGCATCTACTGAATCCCACCATGGTTTAACCTTAATTAACTCAACCAATACTTGGACTTCATCAACCGTCAATCGTTTAAGATTTTTTTGTGCTAAGTCGATTGCAACATATTGATACTCTCTTTCTTCACGACCATAATAAGCTAAAATTTGTGAGATTAACTCTTCTAGAGGCCAACTCTTAGATTCTTTCATCAAGTCCTTTGTTAGTTCACGTCGACTTGGTGTCTTAATCCCTAAGTAAGAAAAATTATTTTTCATGTAAGCTTCCATTTTTTTAATATTTTTGTTATCTTTTTCTAAATAAATCATATTTACTCCTTTTATGAAAACGTAACCATATAAGTTGGATAACCGTTTTCATGATGTTATACTAAAGGTAATCATATAAAGGGGGAACCATTATGTCAATGCATAACAATTTGAAAAAATTACTCACAATCAAAGAAGAACCCATTGTATCAATCTTTATCAAAACATATCCAGGTATTAATTTTGCTGCGAAGAATCAGTTAAAACTAAAAACTAGTTTAAAAACTGCCAAAGAAGCTCATTCGGATGTACCTAAGAAAACTTGGGAACTAATTGAAACACAATTGGTTAATTTTATTAATGAAATTGCAGATAAAATCGGTCAATTCCCTAGTATCGCACTTTACTTAACACCTAACGATTACTTTAAATTTAATTTAAATCACGCTATTGAAGTAGATAAAGTTATTGTTGGTCCTGAAGCATACACTTTACCTTTATTAGCTCAACAAGCAACAAAATTATCAGGAACAATCCTAAGCTTACACCGTGATTCATTTGAATTACATCAATTCAAAGAAGGTGTCTTATTGAAACAAGAACTCCCAGAGGATGCTCCTATCGACATGGTATCAACTCTTGGTCCTGAAAGTACAGATACCACGACCACTCATGGCCCTACTGGCGCCCTCCATGGGTTAAATACTAAGGATGAAGAAAAAGCGATTGATAATAGAAATTACTACTTGGCAATTGAAAAATTCCTAGTTACCCATCCCGAATTAATTTATAAACGTCTTTTCCTTATTGGACTACCTAAAAATCAAAGCTTATTCCATGAATTAACAAAATTAAAATCAGTTAATTCAGAAATTACAATTAAAAAATCACCTAGTGCCCTAACAACTACAGAAATTGAAAAAGATTTGTTAGATCAAAATCAAATTTTAATCAATCAAACAATTGATCATTTATTGGATCGTGCTCGTTCACTTGATGAAGTTAATCCAAGCAAAACAAACCCAATCGATTTGTTTGCTCTATTAACGCAACATCGTGTTAATACTTTATTAATTAACGAAGACGCTGTATTCCCTGGTTTAATTAGTGATGGTCAAATTATCGATACTGAACCTGGAAAAACAACCAATAACTTATTAAATGATTTAGCTAACTTTACTTTACGTAATAGTGGTAACGTTTACGTTATTTCAGCTGACCACTTTAATTCAGGTCAATTCGTTTACGGTGTTTAGAAATTGAAAAAGAAGACTTCATTGTCTTCTTTTTTTGTGCCCATTTTTAAAATGTCATGCTATACTTAAAAAAGCAAATATATATTCCAGGAGACGATATTAATGAATAAAGTTTATTTAGCAGGTCCATTTTTTAGCGACAAACAACGTGAACGTGTTTCTCAAGTTGTTGCAGCATTAAAAGAGAACAAAACAATTGATAGTGACAATATTTACTTGCCCCAAGATAATCAAAGTAAACAATATGAACAATTCAGTCAACAATGGCAACGTGCAGTTTATTTAGCTGACACACGCCAAGTTCATCGCGCAGACGTTGTTGTTGCTATCTTAGACTACAAAGAAGACGAAGATAACGAACCTGACTCTGGTACTATGTTTGAAGTTGGTATGGCAGTAGAAGCTCATATTCCAGTTATCTTAGTTCAATTTGAAGCTGGTCGTGTTATCAATCTAATGTTATCTGAAAGTTTAACTGCTTTCTTTGATGAGAGTAAAAATGGCTTAAATGAACTTTCTGAATATAATTTCAACGTTTTGGAAGAAAAAATTACAGAGAACGAAGTATTATAATATGCTACCTTTAAGTATTACGGATAAACAATCGCAGCAAAAAGGACATTATCATTTTGATAATGTCCTTTTAATTTGTCTTAATTAATCATTTACCAAATATTAACGCGTTCATCGACTGCTTTATACATTGCATCACTTGCAACAATATCAAAGGCATCATAAAATTCTGCTAAATTTTGAACTTGAATATTAGCACGCAACTTAGCAGGGGCATGAACATCAATTGATAATAACAATTGCATATACTGTGTTGAAGCCTTCATTCGCCATACTTGTGCCCAATTAATGAAAAATGCTTCAAAATCAGTATCGTCTTCAGATTTAGCCGCTTCAAGTGCACAACTAAGCCCACCAGCATCAGCAATATTTTCAGAAACTGTTAAAGTCCCATTAACTTTTTGGCCTGCGAATTCAGTTCCGTCAAATTCAGTAATCATTTGTTGTGATAATTCTTTAAAATGGGTCAAATCGGCTTCACTCCACCAATTATTCAAATTACCATACTCATCAAATAGCGCACCATTATTATCAAAAGCATGTGAAATCTCGTGCGCAATAACTGCTCCAATACCACCATAGTTAGCACTACTACTCTGCTCTAAACTATAAAATGGTGCTTGTAAAATAGCCGCTGGAAAGACAATGATATTTTTAAAGGGATGATAATAAGCATTAACTGTTGCTGCACTCATCTCCCAAAGATCACGATCGACAGGTTTATCCCACTTACTAAACATATCTTCAGTGGCTAATTTATCAAAGGCCATTGCATTCTCTAGCAATGTTTTTTCCATATTAACGTGCATTTTTTGATAAAGCGGGTTAATTTTATCTGGATACCCAACTTGAATACCTAATTTACTTAATTTTAAAATTGCCTTATCACGTGTAGTACTTGTTAACCAATTATTAGTAGCCAATCTATTTTGATAAACATTAATCATCTTTTCAACCATCTGTTGAACGTCTGCTTTAGCATCTTCACCAAAGTATTTATATCCATAATATTCGCCCACAACCCCACTATAGGTTCCCATGGCTAGATAATAAGCAAACTTTTGTTGTTTTTTCGGTGCCTTGCTTCCAGATAATGCACGCCCGTATTCACCAGCAATAACACGTAAGTCATCTGATAAATATGAACTAAGACTCCCTACTGTTTTAACAATTAACCAACTTTTAAATTCTGTAAAATGAGTTGTATTCACGAGTTCATCAATAGATGATAAAAATTTAGGTTCAGTCACAATTATTTTTTCTGGTTCATTCCCATTTAAAAGATTTTTAACAATTGATTTTAAATCTAAATTACTACTTTGTGAACTAAATTCTGTGAAACTTTGTGGGTTGTACGCTTTACTATAATCAGCTGATTCTTCAGCACTCTTGACATTTGGCACTAAGTTACGATCAAAAGTTAGTGCCTCTGTAATAACATGATTTGCATTTTCTTCACTATAATCTAAAGCAACTAATAACTTAGTCATCATCGCCCTAAATGCTTTAAGTAAACCTTCAGCTTGTGAATTATCTCGTTCATAATACGTTTTATCTGGTAAAACCAAACTCGGAGCTGCCACAAATAAAGCATTAATTTTAGCATTTTTCATATCAGCATCAACATCAAACCCAAGTGGTGTTGGATAACCCGCACGAACAAAATCTGCCCATTTAGTATCGAAATCAGCTAAACTTGTTAAATTTTCTAAAGGTGCTAAAACTTTTTTCAATGGTAAGGTTCCTTCTGATTCACGTCGATCAAAATCAGCTGCTAAGGCATAATAGTTTAAAAATTCTTGCATTAATGGTGCTTTAACACTAGAATCAGCTGACATTTTTTCAAAATCAGCCATCAAAGTTTTATCAATTTCATCAGCTAAATCATTAAAACCACCCGTCGCAGGTTTATCATCAGGAATTTTGGCAGTTTTTAACCATTCACCATTTACTGCTTCGTATAAATCATCTTTAATTAATTGTTTATTTATAGTCATTATTTATCTCCTTTTTAGTTTTATATGTAGCTAGTATAAACGTTATTCTAGTGTTTTAATAATAATTTACTTGAAAAACAGACATTTTTTCAAAATATACCTTATATCTATCTTTTAAAGAGTCTACGATATCTATCTTTGGTACCATTTTTCGTACCCTAACAAAAAAACAAAAGCCATAAGACTTTTGTTTTTGGTGCTATCCAGATTCATTATTGATCAACCGTCACAGAATGATTAATAAGAAAGAAGGATTATTACATTGGCTATCCTAACTTCTCAAACCTCTACCTTTATTAATAAGATACCAACAAATCCAGTAAAGAACACCAATAAACAGAATAAGAATTATCATTGATAAAGCAAGTGATACATCAGTCTTACCTAAAAAACCATATCTAAATCCTGAAATCATATAAACAATTGGATTAATCTTAGAGATGGCCTGCCAAACTGGTGGTAACATTGAAATAGAATAGAAAACACCACCAAGATAAGTTAATGGCTGTAAAACAAACGTAGGTACAATTGACACATCATCAAATGACTGTGCAAAAATACCATTAATTAATCCTGCTAATGAAAATAAAATGGCTGTCATCAAAAGTGTGATAATAATAATGACCCACGAAAAAACATGAAGAGGTACAAAAAATAATGAAATAATAGTGACAAGTGCCCCAACTAAAACACTTCTTCCAAGTCCTCCAATAACAAATCCCCATATAATAATATGCGTTGGTACTGGTGCAACTAGTAATTCTTCAATATTTTTCTGAAATTTCTGAGAAAAAAATGACGAAGATACATTAGCATACGAACTAGTGATCACCGACATCATAATTAACCCTGGTACAATGAATTCCATATATGAAAATCCACCCATTGCACCAATTCGGCCACCAATCATTTTACCAAATATAATAAAATACAATGATGTTGTAATCACTGGTGGTACTAATGTCTGTACCCAAATTCTCAAATAACGATTAGTTTCTTTTATTGCGAGACTTTTTAATGCAGTAAAATATTGATTAAACATGTTTCTCCCCCACTTGGTGCTTTTCTTCCGTAATTTTCAAGAATAACTCTTCTAATCGATTCGATTTATTTCGCATAGAAAGAACTTTTATCCCTTGTTCATCAAATTGTTTAAAGATCCCATTAACACCTTGATTTCGTTCAACTTCGATAGAAATTGTTTGCGCGTCTTCAAAGGAATTTTTATACCCTATAATTTCTGGCTTTTTATCATACACATCTAAATCGAAAATAAACGTTTCAAATTGTAATTTTGATAATAAAGTTTTCATGCTCGTATTTTCAATCAACTCACCTGATTGAATAATACCGATATGACGACAAAGTGTTTCTGCTTCTTCTAAATAATGAGTCGTCAAGATAATCGTTGTGCCATTCTCATTCAATTCCTTTAAAAAAGACCACATTTCACGTCTCAACTCAATATCTACACCCGCAGTTGGTTCGTCTAAAATGAGCAACCGAGGTTCATGCATTAATGCCCTGGCAATCATCAATCTTCGTTTCATCCCACCAGAAAGCATTCGTGCACGTACATTACGTTTTTCCCATAAATCTGACTGTTTTAAATATTTTTCACTGCGCTCCATTGCTTCTTTATGAGGAACACCATAGTAACCAGCCTGATTAACAACAATTTGTTGAACCGTTTCAAAAGGATTAAAGTTAAATTCCTGTGGGACAAGTCCAATTTGTTGTTTGGCTTGTACCAAATTGGTATCAATATCGTAATCAAAAACCTTCACTGTTCCCGCTGTTTTATTCACAAGAGATGTAATAATACCAATTGTCGTTGATTTTCCCGCACCATTAGGCCCTAAAAGTGCATAAAAATCCCCTTCTTCTACAGCCAGATCAATACCACGTAACGCTTTAACACCCGTTGCATATTCTTTTTTTAAGCCTTTTATTTCCAGTGCATATATCATTTAATTATTATCCCCTTATTTACTTTTTAGGAAAAGTAACATCATTCTAAACTATTTTACCCCACACTGCCTTCCATCTGATACTCAATCAGACGATTCAATTCAACAGCGTATTCCATCGGTAATTCTTTGGTGAACGGTTCAACAAATCCCATTACAATCATCTCTGTTGCTTTTGCTTCAGAAATTCCGCGACTCATTAAGTAATATAATTGTTCTTCAGAAATTTTAGAAACTTTAGCTTCATGTTCCATAGAAACATTGCCATTTAAAATTTCATTAAATGGAATCGTATCACTCGCTGATTTATCATCCATGATGATTGTATCGCATTCGACATGTGCAAACGAACCATCACTATGTCTACCAAATTTTAAATAACCTCGATAATCAACTCGTCCACCATCTTTACATAACGATTTAGAAACAATCGAAGAAGTCGTATTTTTAGCATTGTGAATCATTTTTGCCCCAGTATCTTGAACGATATTCCCACCAGCAAACGCAATCGACAACATTGTGCCATGTGCGCCTTGACCATCTAAATAAATACTTGGATATTTCATTGTAACTTTTGATCCAAGGTTACCATCAACCCACTCCATCGTCGCATTTTCTAAGGCTCTAGCACGTTTTGTCTCTAAGCTATACACATTATCTGACCAATTTTGAATCGTTGTATACCGACAATAGGCATCTTTCATGACGTTCACTTCAACGACTGCCGCATGCAAACTGTCTGCCGAATAATTAGGTGCTGTACAACCTTCAACGTAATTAACACTTGCGCCTTCATCAACAATGATTAATGTTCGTTCAAATTGTCCTGTATTCTCCGCATTAATTCTGAAATAACTTTGAATAGGCACCTCGGTCTTCACACCTTTAGGTACATAGATAAAAGTACCACCAGACCAAACAGCCGAATTTAAAGCTGAAAATTTATTATTAGAGGCAGGAACCAATTTGCCAAAATACTGTTTAACCAATTCAGGATATTCTTGGACGGCAGCATCTGTACTCATAAAAATAATTCCTAATTTTTCAAAATCTTCACGCATATGATGGTAAACAACTTCTGATTCATATTGTGCAGAAGAGCCAGCTAAGTATTTACGTTCAGCTTCTGGAACACCAAGTCGGTCAAAGGTTTCTTTAATCTTATCTGGGACATCTTCCCAGTCTCTAGCAACATTATCACTAGCACGTTGAAAATAGCGCATATTAGCTAAATCTAACTTAGACAAATCAGGACCAAAACTTGGCATTGGCATCTTTTCATATAAGGCAAAGGCACGAAGTCGATAATCCAACATCCACTCTGGTTCATTTTTTGCTGCCGAAATTTCTCGAACAATCGCTTCGGTTAAGCCACGCCCAGTTGAATAAACAGGCTCAATATCATCTTTAAAGCCATATTCATACTCACCACCAACATCTAGTTCTTTCATATCTTACCTCCTCTCTAATTTTCTAAATTAATAGCTTGATAAACTGCCTTCCAAGCTAATGTGGCACACTTAATCCGAGCTGGAAACTGAGCGACACCTTCTAAAATAGCAGCATCACCTAAAAGATTTTCATCAATCGTTTCACCTGTTACCATTCTTGAAAATGTTGTCACCATTTCTTCTATTTCATTTTTTGCTTTACCAATAATTTCATCAGTCATCATACTTGCAGATGCCTGGCTAATCGTACAACCCGTCCCAGAAAAGGCAACATCTTGAACCTTGTTGTCACTCATGATAAGTTCAACTTTTAAAACATCCCCACAGGTTGGATTTCTGAGTTCAATTGATTTCTGACCCTTTACTAGTGAGCCATGATGATGCGGATGTGTGGCATGTTCCAAAATAACTTGGCGATATAAATTATCTAATTTAGATAGTCCCATTTTTAAAGAACTCCTTTGTAGCGATTAACGCGTCAATAAATTTTTGATTTTCTTCTAAAGTATTGTAAAAATATAAACTAATACGAACAGTTGACGATACACCCATGCACTTCATTAATGGCTGTGCACAATGATGACCCGCGCGAACCGCAATTCCTTGCATATCAAGAGCTGTCGCAACGTCATGCGGATGTAGTCCCTCCAAATTAAATGAAATAACGCCTGATCGTTTTTTACTTTCAGTTGGCCCATAGACAGTAATGCCAGAAATGGCTTTTAATTTAGGTAATAAATCAGTGATGAGCATCTGTTCATGTGCTTGTATATTAACCATTCCAACTTCATTTAAATAGTGAATAGTAGCACCTAATGAAATGACCCCTTCAATATTAGGTGTCCCCGCTTCAAATTTCCAAGGAATATCTTTAAAGGTTGATTGTTGCTCTTCAACAAAATCAATCATCTCACCACCAAATTCTAGTGGCTGCATCTCGTTCAAATAATTACTTTTTCCATATAAAACGCCAATACCAGTTGCAGCCCCCATTTTATGACCTGAAAAAGCAAAAAAATCAACATCTAACTCCTGAACATTAATCGGCATATAAGGTATTGATTGCGCCCCATCACAAATAACAACCGCACCGACTGTATGTGCCATGTCCGTTAATTCTTTGATGGGGTTTATACTCCCCAAAACATTTGAAATTTGAGTTAGCGATACAATTTTAGTTTTAGCTGTCATTTTTAATTTCGCATCATTAATGTCTAATTGTCCATCATCTGTTATGTCGATGTAAACTAATTTAGCACCAGTTGCTTGTGCGACTTGTTGCCAAGGAACAAGGTTACTATGGTGTTCCATAATAGATATTAAAATCTCATCCCCTGGTTTCAATCGATTCTGTGCAAAACCCTGAGCAACCCAGTTTAAACTTTCGGTTGTCCCTTTTGTAAATAAGATTTCAGCTGAATATTTTGCATGAATAAAATCAGCAACAGCTTGTCGTACATCTTCAAATTGCTGTGTTGTACGCTCGGCTAAAGTATGCACACCACGATGTACATTGGCATTATCATTTTCATAATAATGTGAAATGGCATTAATAACTGCTTGTGGTTTCTGAACAGTTGCAGCATTGTCAAAATAAATTAACGGTTCATCATTCACAATTTGCTTTAAAATAGGAAAATCATTGCGATACTTTTTCAAATTTTTGACCATTAATGAGTTTCCCCTCTATTGTTTCGATTAATCGTTCACGAACATCAACTGCCGGAATTGCCGTTAAAACAGGTCCTAAGAATCCACGAATAACAAGTCTTTCTGCTTCTTCTTTGTGTAATCCACGACTCATCAGATAGTACAATTGTTCCTGATTCACGCGTCCAACACTAGCTGCATGTCCAGCTTGAACATCATTTTCATCAATTAATAAAATAGGATTAGCGTCTCCACGTGCTTTTGTGGATAACATTAGCACACGGCTTTCTTGTTGAGCATTCGCACCCTTTGCACCTTTAATAATATGGCCAATTCCATTAAATATTAATGTAGAACGCGATAAAATTACACCGTGTTGCAGAATTTGACCAATTGAATGTTTACCATAATTCGTCACCCGTGTATCAATCCCTTGAATCTGATTTCCTGTTGAAATCGCAACAACTTTAACATCTGCGTGAGAACCTGCACCAATTAAATCAGAATCGAAATCGCCAATTATATTGCCATTATTAAGTAATCCAATTGACCAATCTATTTTTGCATTGCCTAATAAATAACCCCGACGGTTAATATATGCTGTTGTATGTTCCCCTAATTGATCAACTCCAGCAAATTTAACATGACTGTTAGCTTTAGCAATCACTTCCACAATAATATTTGCGGTTGTGATCTGATCACCGACTGTTGAACGATTTTCTAGATATGAAAACTGACTATTTTCTGCTGCGACAATTAAAACATGCTGTACATAGTCCTGATTGTCCCGTGCATCCTGCGTTAAATAAGTTGTAATTGGGTTGTCTAATACAACATTTTTAGGTACATAAATAAACAAACCACCGGTTAATTGTGCTAAATGCGTTGCGGTCAACAAATCACTATCCCATTTAACTGCCTTAGTCATAAAATATTTCTTAATTAAATCTGCATGTTCCACTAACGCGGTTGACCAGTCGCAAATAATAACATGATTTTCTTTTAATTCCTCAGATATATTTAAACTAATCGTTCGAGATCCAACTTGAATAAACGTATTTTCATCCGATTTTTTTGAAACAAATTCCCCTGATTCTTTAACCAGTGTTTCAGGTATAATGGGCCATTTTTGGTATCTAATTTTTTCAAATGAAGGAAGCGCTAGTAATGTTTTTTTTACAAAGGCATCTCTTCTTAATTGTTGAAACCACTCAGGTTCTTGTTTTAAATTTGAAAAATCAATTATACTTTGTTCTAAGAGCTTCAAATCAATCATTTTCCGGCCCTCCACTAAAGGTTCTCGTCTGTTAAAGTAATGTCTAGCCCTAATTCATCACGCAAACCAGCATAGCCTTCTTCTTCCAGTTTTTCTGCAAGTTCGGCGCCACCCGTTTTAACAACCCGTCCATCCATCATAACGTGCACCACATCAGGCACAATATAGTTCAGCAAACGTTGGTAATGCGTAATCATAAGTGTTCCAAATTCCGCATTTTTCAACATTTCATTTACGCCTCTCGAAACAACTTTCAATGCATCAATGTCTAGACCTGAATCAATTTCATCTAAAATAGCAAATTTTGGTTCAATCATCATCAGTTGTAAAATTTCATTACGTTTCTTTTCGCCACCTGAAAAACCTTCATTTAAATAACGATCAGCCATTTCCTCAGTCATATCTAAAGTTGTCATCGTTTTATCTAATTTCTTTAAATATTCTCGAATTGGGATTTGTTTATCTTCCGGTCGACGTGCGTTGATTGCTGCACGCATAAATTCAGCATTTGTTACACCAGGAATTTCTGAAGGATATTGCATTGCTAAAAATAATCCTGCTCGAGCTCGCTCATCAACAGGTAGTTCTAAAATGTTTACACCATTCAGCAATACTTCGCCTTCTGTCACTTTATACGCAGGATTCCCCATAATGGCCTCAGATAAAGTTGATTTACCTGTTCCATTTGGACCCATGATTGCGTGTACTTCTCCAGTCGACATTTTTAAATTAACACCTTTTAAAATTTCTTTATCTTCAATTTCTACATGTAAATTTTTAACCTCAAGTGTCGACATTTTAGCATTCCTCCGATTCATTAATATATTCCATTCTATCTTAATAAATTATCCATTTCAATGGAGCCTCGAGACTCGCAATCTTTATTTAATTAAGTTAAACTAATAAAAAGTAAATTTTGAGGAGGTTCATTTATGAAACCTATTATCGGTATTGTTGGAAATCCTAATCGAAATCCAATTACAGGCATGCACATTAACGAAATTACTTATACACCTCAAGGCTATATTGATGCCATTATTGAAGTTGGCGGTTTACCACTAATCATTCCTACTGATTTAGCAAACGCATCTAGTTATCTTGATTTGGTAGATGGTTTACTATTAGCAGGTGGTCAAGATGTTTCACCAATCTTATACGGCCAAGAACCTCATCCAAAATTAGAAGAATTAAATCCCCCACGTGACGAAATGGAGCTCGCTTTAATCAAGGAAGCTATTTCTCGAAAAATACCAATACTTGGTATTTGCCGTGGACTACAAATACTTAACGTCTTTTTTGGTGGAACACTCTATCAAGATTTAAGTGACTATTCAAATTGGCAAGTTAAGCATTTACAAGATCCAACATTACCAGAATACGCCACACATTCTGTATCGATTAAAGCAAATAATTATTTATCAGATACTTATGGTTCAACGCTTCGTGTCAATACGTACCATCACCAAGCCATTAACCGTTTAGGTGATTCATTAACGGCCATTGCGACAAGTTCAGATGGCCTAATTGAAGGTATCAGTA
The DNA here is from genome assembly GCF_056781895.1 of Dellaglioa sp. CoH-57-MRSF-22. Next base: position 126,412 of record NZ_JBXAXT010000004.1, read on the forward strand.
GTAATGACGGTCTCATTTTAGGTGTTCAATGGCATCCCGAAATGTCTTATATAAGAGAACCATCAGATTTAGCTATTTTCAAATGGCTAATTAATAAAATTGCAAAATAAAGAGAATTGAATTAGTCATGTCGACTAATTCAATTCTCTTTATTTTGCAGGAATAACGGCACCTTTATACTTATTCAAAATCCATTCGCGTGTCTTTTTAGATTGTAGTGCTTTAACTAACTTTTTAATCGCAGGATTATCTTTATTTTTTGGTGCGACAGCAACTAAATTCGCATATGATGATGTACTACGTTCTAATGCAATAGCTTGTTTCGTTGGATTTAATCCAGCTTCAACCGCATAATTTGCATTAATAATGATGGCTGAGCCTTCATTATTTTCATATAAATCAGACATCAATTTTGGCTCATACGTATGCTTAAAAACTAAATTTAATTTATTTGTTTTGATATCAGCAAAATTTGCAGTTGCCACGTCTGTCCCTTTTTTCAGGGTTATTAATCCAGCATCTTTAAAAATAGTTAAAACACGACCATAATCTGAAATACTGTTAGATACTAAAACCGTACTTCCTTTCTTCAAATCAGTTAACTTTTTAACTTGTTTAGAATAGACACCGATTGGTTCAAGATGAACATTTCCAACACTTATTAAATCACCATTATTCTGTTTGTCCCAATTATCTAAAAATGGTTTATGTTGAAAATAATTAGCATCTAAATCACCAGATTCAGTCGCTTTATTAGGCATCACATAATCCTGAAAAACTTTAACTTTTAAATCGATACCTTCTTTTGCCAACATTGGTTTTACATGATCTAGAATTTCTGCATGGGGCATATTACTAGCACCAATTGTCAAAGTAGTCATTCCATTTGATTGTTTCCCGCATCCAGCTAATAAAAGAGTCAAAAATAGAAATGAAAAAATGAACTTTTTGTTTATTCTCATGAGGTTACCCCTTAATTATTTCGTTTATCGATTAATTTAGCTGAATGATCACCAATAAGTTGAAAAATGGCAACAATAATGATGATTGTGACCGTTGCAACTAGTGTAACAGTATTATTATTAGCACCATAACCTTCAATGAAAGCCCAATTTCCTAGCCCACCGGCACCAATCGTACCAGCCATTGCCGTGTACCCAATAATTGTAATTCCAGTAACTGTCGCCCCTGAAATAAGAGCTGGTAAACTTTCTCGTAATAGTACTTTCCAAATGATTTGTGCCTTGTTAGCACCCATTGCTTCAGCTGCTTCAATCACACCATAATCAATCTCACGAAAAGCAAGTTCCACCATTCGTGCATAAAATGGAGCCGCCGAGAGGATTAGAGCTGGCAATGCTGCAATCGGTCCAATAATAGAACCAACTAAAGCCTTAGTAAAAGGCAATAATAAGACAATTAAAATAATAAACGGAATTGAACGAAAAATGTTAACCATGGCTGAAACAATCCAATTAATTATTTTTACCCAGATACTTATTTTACCGGTCGTTTTTTGTTTTGTTTCAAATAAAATAAGACCTAAGATAATACCCAAAATTGTAACGGCTATTGTAGATATTAATGTCATACTGATTGTTTCCCAAGTATTTGACCAGAATTCATCCCAGTTAACAGCATTAAAGTTAAAATATGACGCCCAAGTATTAGTCCCCATAATGCAATACCTCCGTTTCTACTTTCATTTTTTGCAAGAATGGAACGGTTTGATCTAAACTTATTTTTGGACCAGTTAATTGAATATATAATGTTCCAATTGGGCCACCTTGAGTTTGATGAATGGAACCCTCAACGATATTAAAATCAACTTCTGGAATTTGTCTTAACATTTCAGAGATAATTGGCATTTGCGTCTGCGTACTGTGAAAGGTTAATTGAACAATCAACCCTTGTGGATAAGCTTCAATTAATTCATTTACAGCAAGTTCAGTATCATGTAGAGCTGGTGTGACCTCCTGATTAACGAATCGTTTTGTGACGTCTTGTTTCGGACGCTTAAAGACGTCTAAGACAAGTCCACTCTCCACTAATTTTCCAGATTCCATTACAGCAACGTGATCACATATCTTACGAACCACATGCATTTCATGAGTGATTAATACAATTGTTAATTTCAATTTATGATTAATTTGAAGTAATAAATCTAATATTTCATCTGTTGTTTGTGGATCTAGCGCACTTGTTGCTTCATCACAAATCAAAATTTCAGGATCATTCGCTAAAGCCCTAGCAATCCCAACTCGTTGCTTTTGTCCACCAGATAACTCAGAAGGATATGCATTTTCTTTACCTTTTAACCCAACTAATGTTGTTAATTCTTCAGCTTTGGACAACCGCTCAGTTTTACTTATTCCAGCAAGTTCAAGTGGAAACATGATGTTTTCCACAACCGTTCGTGACCAGAGTAAATTAAAATGTTGAAAAATCATGCCAATTTTTTGACGTTGCTTTCTCAATGTTCTACCCGATAAAGATGCGATTTTAGCGCCATTAACGTCAACTTCACCCGAAGTTGGTGTCTCTAATCCATTCAGCATTCTAATTAATGTACTTTTACCAGCACCTGAATATCCTACAATACCTAAGATGCTACCATCTTCCACCGAAAGATTCACATCAGAAACAGCGCTAACCTTACCACTTTTCGTGATAAACTCTTTTGATACATTTTTAAACTCAATCATGTTAATACCTCCTAATTTTTCTGCAAAAAAATAACCTCCCATCCCCCGTTTAATAAACGGAAGGACGAGAAGTTATAAACTTCACGTGTTACCACCTTGTTTTATTGTTACCTCACGATAACAATCTCATCAGGTACGGGTTTTAATATAACCGATACCTTTCCGCTGTATTGGGCGTACCCAAGGTAGATTAACATTGCTCATCTACCAAACGTTCCAAGACCATATTCAATTCCGTAATTTTGATCCCTTTTCAGCTACCAGGATTCTCTTAACTAATTACTAAAATTTACTCATCTTTTCAAAACGTCTTATCTGTATTTCTTATTGTAGTTGATTATAGCTAGATTAAAATTTAATGTCAACAGTTTTATTTATTTAACCATGTCTCTGTAAAAACATCTTCACTGAATCCGGTCGTTAATTTTGTTCCATCAGTTAATACCGGACGTTTCATTAACATCCCATCTGATGCTAAAATTTGACTTGATTGCTGAATTGTCATCGTTGGTCGTTTATCTTTTAGATTTAATTCACGATACTTATTTCCTTGTGTATTAAAAAAAGATATTGCTGGAAGACCAGACTCATTCAACCATTTTTCGATTAGACTCGCCTTTGGTGTTTCTTGGATAAGATCTATTATATGGTATTCAACCTCATTTTCGTCTAACCATTGTTTTGCTTTTCTACAAGTTGAACATTTAGGATACCAATAAAAATCAATCATCATCAAAACCTCCTAGTTTTAAAAAACAGTGATTCCATAATAGAATCACTGCCTTATCTTTTTATCAAAATCTTCGTCTTCGCTACTGAACATGTAACTCTTATGATGGTATCGCATTGACATAATTAAGCCAATTCCAATCATATTTCCTACTAAAGCAGACCCACCTTGACTGACAAATGGTAATGGAATACCTGTTAAAGGTAGTAACCCAATACTCATCCCAATGTTTTCAAAAACATGGAATAAAATCATCATAATGACCCCAGTAGATAAGTAAGCATAAAATTCATTCTTCGTATCAAAGGTTGCACGAACCATTCGATAAATGAGTAAGAAATAAATAAAGATTAAAATACAACCACCAATAAACCCAAAGTTTTCGCCGATAACAGAAAAAATCATATCAGATTCACGGACGGGAACATAAACATTTGACACGTTAAATCCCTTACCAGTCATTTGTCCTGATCCAATGGCTTTCATACTTTGCCATAATTGATATCCTGTTCCGGATGTATCTTTTGATGGATCTAACCAGTTATCAATTCGGTCAAATTGGTAGGCAGAAAAGCCAACTTTTTCTAGAATTGATCGACCAGTTGTTGAAATAACCATATATAATGCCGTTCCACCTACAACAGCCACCGTTCCAAATGCCGGTCCAATAATCTTCCAAGTGATACCTGAAACTAAAATGACACCACCTAAAATAGCAAAGAAAACGAGCATTGTTCCAAAATCATTTTGCAGTTTTAATAAAATAACTACTGGTAACGTCCATGCTATCATTTTGGCTAATAAAATAATATCTGTCCCAATTTTATGAGTTGGATAATCATTGTTATGTATCGTAACCACACGCGCCAACATTAATATAAATGCTGGCTTCATAACTTCTGATGGTTGGAACGTTAACGAACCAACTAATGGTATCCAACTTTTAGCACCTGTGTTTATATATAAAGGTCGACTATATACGACTAAAACAATCATCAATAAAAACAGGCCAATAAAATACCCTATCGGTGCGACTCGCCATAATTGTTCTGAGTCAAATTGCATAATAACGACAATTGCAATGACACCAATAGCGTACCACATTAACTGTGAAACCATTTGGCTAACAATTGAGGTCGCACTAGTATCATGGGATGCTGATACGTAAATTGAGGCAAGCCCAATAATTGCCAAGACTAAAACGGCAAAAATAATACCATAATCAATTCTTGACTCACTATCGACCTCATCTTTTCTACTACTCATAGAATTCCCCTCCACACTATGTCACTTATTTCGTTAAATTTTTGAATAGGCTAAAATTTAATAATTGACTAATTAACCGCGATGTAAGTGAAAATCGCGCAATAAAGTATCAATACCTTCATCACGAGTTTTAGCTTTGAATATCTCACCGTTACTTAATGTTGCAACAAATTTTGTATCTTGTTGAATGACTGTACCAATTTCAATACCGCCAACGGTTAATGAAACTGCATCCTCACCATTAATTTTAATATCATTTTCTGCTACTTCAATCTCTTTTTCTTTTTTAGACATGCTTTTCTTCTCCTTTAGGGTTCTTATTTCTTCGTACGGTAAAGTAATCAGGTACGGGATCGTATCCGCCTCTGACAAAAGGATGGCATCGTAAAATCCTACCGATACCCATAATAATACCTTTTGCACCGTGTTTTTGAATTGCCTTAATCATATAGTTTGAACATGTTGGATAGTACCGGCAACTAGGTGGAAACATCGGTGAAATAAATTTTTGATAAAACTTGATTGGTGCAAGCATTAAGTTTTGCATAAATAAATGACACCTCCTATATGAAAAGGTCCATCAACAGATTGCCCCGTTAATAGACCTCCCTTAATAACCAGTATCACAGTTGTTATCTACCTTGTTTTTCAATATGATCTAACAAGAATCCAGTTCCTTTTGCGACATCATCCAATGGTGTTTCTGACACCATAACAGGAATATCTAAGTTCGATGACATTAATAAATCAACACCATCTAATAATGCACCGCCACCTGTTAAAATAATCCCAGTATCAATAATATCTGATGCTAATTCTGGTGGTGTTTGTTCAAGAACTTCTTTAGTTGCTGCAACGATTGCTTGCATTGTATCATGAGTTGCTTCTTCAATCTCAGCAGAGCTAAGCACAACTGTCTTTGGTAAACCAGTAACAACATCTCGTCCACGAATTTCCATTTCTAATGCACGATTGTCTGGGTAAACTGTCCCAATTTCAATTTTAGCTTTTTCAGCTGTACGTTCACCGATTTGAAGGTTATGTTTTTGCTTAACAAAATTGATAACATCACTATTCAATTGATCACCAGCAACACGTAATGAACGGCTTGCTACAATATCGCCTAATGAAATAACGGCAACATCACTTGTACCACCACCAATATCAATCACTAAACTACCACGGGGTTGATAAATATCCAACCCAGCACCAATAGCTGCAACTTTAGGTTCTTCAGCAAGATAAACCTTGCCACCACCAGCTTTTTCAGCAGCTTGAATAATTGCTTTTTGTTCAATTGATGTGATATTTGTTGGGCAACAAATCAAAATACTTGGTTTTGATAAAAAGCCGCTCACATTTAATTTTTTAATAAAGTAAGTTAACATTTGTTCTGTAATATCAAAATCAGCAATGACACCATTTTTCATAGGTCTGATAGCTCTAATACTACCAGGTGTTCTACCAACCATTTTATATGCTTCTGATCCAACTGCTAATACACGACCTGATTTTGTGTCAATTGCAACAACAGATGGTTCATTTAAGACGATTCCTTTATTTTGTACGTTAATTAATACATTTGCGGTTCCTAAATCAATACCAATATCTTTAGCCATTATGCTTCTCCTCTCGGCACTTAAAACTTACACTAATGTAAGCATTATACCATATACCTATACAATAAAAAAATGTCCAAAATGGACATTTCTTCTATTTTACTTCATTTTCTGTCTTAATAATTATATCTTGTGTATCATCATTGATACGTTTAATTTCAGCACCCAAAGCTTCTAACTTTTGATGGAAATGATAGTAGCCTCGATCAAGATATTCAAGATGTGTAACTTGTGTATAACCACGAGCTACTAATCCTGCTAGCACAAGTGCTGCAGCAGCTCTTAAGTCTGTAGCAGCAACTTCTGCACCATTGAAGTCAGTTGGACCATACATGACAACTGAGTTGCCTTCAATCTTAAATTTTGCATTCATACGTCGTAATTCTTCAAGATGCATAAAACGATTTTCGAATACCGTCTCTGTTAAAATACTTGTACCATCTGCCATTAATTGAAGGACAGTCATTTGAGGCTGCATATCAGTTGGGTACCCTGGATGAGGCAATGTTTTAACTGTAGTTGGTTTAATTTTTTCTGTTCCAATTACTCGGATACCATTGTCTTCTTGGATAACGTCAATGCCCATTTCTTCTAATTTAGAAATTAATGGTTTATTGTGTTCCGCAATAGCCTCTTCGATTAAAACATTACCTTGAGTCATTGCTGCAGCAACCATGAATGTCCCTGCTTCAATCCGATCTTGGACAACTGCATGATCAGCGCCATGTAATGCCTTAACACCATGAATGCGAATTGTTTCGGTACCAGCACCTTGTACTTTAGCACCCATTTTATTTAAAATATTAGCTAAATCAACAATTTCTGGTTCTCTTGCAACATTTTCAATCACAGTTGTACCAGTAGCTAATGTTGCAGCCATCATAATATTCTGAGTTGCACCTACACTTGGAAAATCAAGATAAATGTTGGCACCCTTTAATTCATCTACAGTTGCTTCTATATAACCATCGAATTGTTCAATATGCGCACCCATTGCTTCAAAACCTTTTAAATGCAAATCAATTGGGCGAGAACCTATTGCACACCCACCAGGCATTGCAATCTTCGCATGTTTAAGTCGTGCCAAAAGTGGTCCCATTACAACAATAGAAGCACGCATTTTTGAAACATATTCAAATGGTGCTTCTGGTGATAATTCTTTAGTCGCACTCATTTTAACTTCATTAGTTTCTTCATTAAAGTCAACGTCTAAATTTAAAAAACGTAGTACGTTATTCATTGTAAAGACATCTGACAAAACTGGTACATTTGACAGTGTATTTTCACCACTACTTGCTAAAATTCCGGCTGCTAGAATTGGCAATACTGCATTCTTTGCGCCTTCTATATGCACTGTTCCATTGAGTGAGTTTCCACCCTTGACGATTATTTTTTCCACAAGTTATTCCCCCGTTATTATTTAACTAAAAAAACTAAATTACGAACATTATCAATAAAATTTAAGAAAAAGGCACTGCTTGTATATCCTAATAAAATAGCCAATAAGACAATTAAAACTTTGATTCTTTGTTGGCTACTTTGTGGGAAAAACCTGTCTATTCGTAACCCTTGAATTGCCCAAAAAGCAATTCCAATAAACATTAGATGACTCATTAAAGTAACTAGCGATTGGATTCCCACAGTATTCATCAAAACACTCCTAAAATTTATTCGTCATAAGCATAGCATATTTTGTACCACTTGTCGCTAATATTTGTAACAAAAATGAAATATTTAATATGTATATACAAAAAAAGGTACTGAATAAATCCAGCACCCACTTTTGTATTAATGTTTAGAGATATTAATTCGATTGATTGCACGTCTAAGTGCAATTTCAGATCTTTTAAGTTCATCAACATTATGTGTTTGTTTTGCAGTAGAAATCATCTGCTCAGCTCTTTTTTTAGCAGCCTGTGCACGATTTTCATCAATATCTTCTTGGCATTCTGCTGCATTTGCAACAACCGTTGCGACATTTTTTGAAAATTCAATGAATCCACCACTTACGGCAATTTCATCTTCTTCATTATCATTTACCTTAACCCTGACAGCATCAATATCAAGAGAAGCAATAACTGGAATATGATTGGGTAAAATACCCATTTCCCCGCTGGGTGTTTTAACAATAATCATTTTAGCATTATTGTCATAAACACTACCATCAGGAGTGACGATACTAACGGTCAAAACTGAATCTTCAGCCATCTGTTATTACCCCCTATTTTGCCATTTTATTTGCTGCTTCAATAACATCTTCGATTGGGCCGACACCATTGAAAGCATCTTCAGGAAGTGAATCATATTTACCATCAAGAATATCTTTAAATCCTTGAACTGTTTCAGCAATTGGTACATATGATCCAGGTTTTCCTGTGAATTGTTCGGCAACATTAAAGTTTTGTGAAAGGAAGAATTGGATGCGACGCGCACGTGCTACAATTACTTTTTCATCATCAGATAATTCATCCATACCTAAAATAGAAATAATATCTTGTAATTCACGATAACGTTGTAACGTATGTTGAACTTCCGTAGCAACACGATAATGTTCTTCTCCAACAATTTCAGGTGTCAAAGCACTTGAAGTTGAAGCCAAAGGATCAACAGCTGGGTAAATACCTTGTTGCGTTAAGCTACGTTCCAAGTTAGTTGTTGCATCCAAATGGGCGAACGTCGTTGCAGGAGCAGGATCAGTATAATCATCAGCTGGAACATAAACTGCTTGAATTGATGTAACTGAACCTTTTTTAGTTGACGTGATACGTTCTTGCAATTGACCCATTTCAGTAGCTAATGTTGGTTGATAACCTACGGCTGAAGGAATACGGCCTAATAAGGCTGAAACTTCAGAACCAGCTTGTGTAAAGCGGAAAATATTATCAATAAACAATAGCACATCTTGTCCTTTTTCATCACGGAAATATTCCGCAATTGTAAGACCAGTCAATGCAACACGCATACGGGCACCAGGCGGCTCGTTCATCTGACCAAACACCATGGCTGTCTTCTCTAACACGCCGGATTCTTTCATTTCAAAGTAAAGGTCATTACCTTCACGAGTACGTTCACCAACACCGGTAAACACTGAAATACCATTATGTTCTTGAGCAATATTATGAATTAATTCTTGAATTAAAACAGTTTTACCAACACCGGCACCACCGAATAATCCAATTTTACCACCTTTAATATAAGGGGCTAACAAGTCAATAACTTTAATTCCTGTTTCAAGAACCTCAGTACTTGCACTTAATTCATCATATTTAGGAGCATCTTTATGGATGCTACTGCGCTCTGCATCTTTATTAAATTCAGGACCACCATCAATGGTATCTCCTAAAACGTTAAACACTCGACCAAGAGTATCTTCACCAACAGGGACAGAAATTGAAGCACCTGTGTCTTCAACAACTGTTCCACGTTGCAAGCCATCCGTAGAATCCATGGCGATTGTTCTCATAACTCCGTCACCTAATTCAAGCGTAACTTCGATAATTAGAGCAGTTCCATCTTCACGTGTAACTTTTAACGCATTATTGATATCTGGTAAGGTTTCGTTTAAAGAGAATTGTACATCGACGACGGGCCCGATAACTTGAACAACTTTACCGAGACTCATCTTCTGTATTTCCTCCTGTCATTTTACTCTAAAGCAGCTGTTGCACCAGTAATTTCTGTAATTTCTGTTGTAATAGCACTTTGACGTGCACGATTATACTTTAATTCTAATGATGCAATAATATCTTTAGCATTATCTGTCGCAGATTTCATTGCTGTAGAACTTGAAGCATGTTCAGCTGTTTTAGCATCTAAAATCGCACCATATACTAAGCTTTCAGCAAACTGAGGTAGAACAACTTCAAGAATTGCGTCTCCTGAAGGTTCCATATCATAATCTTCATTCCCCATCACATTAGACGTTTCAATACCTTCTGCATCTGTATCCATATTCACTTCTGAAATAGGAAGCATTTGTTCAGAATGAAAGTCCGATTGTAAACTATTAACGAAATGATTATAACAAACAAATAATTCATCATAAACTTCACTGTTATACATTGTTACTACTGATTTAACGATTTCACGAACCTCAATAAACGTTGGAATATCACTTACACCACGGTATTCGTAGGCAACCTCATATCCTCTATTTTTAAAGAAGTCAGCACCAGTACCACCAACAGCAATAATAACAGCATTATCTACAGTATGGCCATTTTGCTTCATCAAATCTAATGTTTGTTTAATTACGTTACTATTGTAACTACCAACTAAACCACGATCAGAAGTAATAATTAAATAACCACTTTTTTTAACAGGTCTCTTTTGTAACATATCAAAACCTGAAAATTTTGAACTATCATTCTCAGATGATTGCTTTGATTTTCCAGCTTTAGCATCTAAAAGGTGAGATTGGGCAAGATGGGTAATGACACTTCTAATTTTAGAAGCATATATCTGATAACTTTGAGTATGACGCTGAATTTGGCTTAACTTAGCAGTCGAAACAACTTGCATTGCGCCAGTTATTTGTCCCGTTTTCTTAGTTGAAACGATTCGACGCTTTACTTCCATTAATGAAGCACCCATTAATTCTCACCATCTTTCATTTACTTTTAGTTTACGCTTTTTCAGGAGTTACTTGGAAACCTTCTGAAAAGTCTTTGATTGCAGCATCAAATTTATCTTCGTCAGGTAAATTACCTGTTTCTTTGATGTGATTTAAAAGATCACTATGATTATTATCAAAGAAATCAAAAATTTCACCTTCAAAACGAAGAATATCATCAACAGGAACTGAATCCAAGAATCCATGTGTTAATGCATATAAAATTAAAACTTGTTTTTCAACAACTAATGGCTTGTGTAATGGTTGTTTAAGTACTTCAACCGTACGATGTCCACGATTTAATTTAGCTTGTGTTGCGGCATCTAAATCAGAACCAAATTGAGAAAATGATTCTAATTCTCGGAATGATGCAAGAGCCAAACGAAGGCTTCCGGCAACTTTCTTCATTGCTTTAATTTGAGCTGACCCACCAACACGAGAAACTGATGTACCAGCATCAATAGCTGGACGAGTACCTGAATAGAATAAATCACTATCCAAGAAAATTTGACCATCAGTAATCGAAATTACGTTAGTAGGAATATATGCAGAAACATCACCAGCCTGTGTTTCGATAAATGGAAGAGCAGTCATTGAACCACCACCCAATTCATCACTTAACTTAGCTGCACGTTCAAGTAAACGTGAATGTAAGTAGAAAACATCACCAGGATAAGCTTCACGACCCGGCGGACGTCTCAAAATTAATGACAGTTCACGGTAAGCCGTTGCTTGTTTTGATAAATCATCAAATACAATCAAGACATGTTTACCGTTATACATGAATTCTTCACCCATTGCTGAACCAGTATATGGAGCTAACCATAATAATGGTGCGGGAGAAGCAGGACCAGCACTAACGACAATTGTGTAGTCCATTGCGCCTAATCGACGTAACGTTTCCACTTGTGCGCTAACAGTTGATTCTTTTTGTCCAATAGCAACATAGATACAAATCATGTCTTGATCTTTTTGATTTAAAATCGTATCAATAGCAACTGATGTTTTACCAGTCTTACGATCACCAATAATCAATTCACGTTGTCCACGGCCAATTGGAACTAAAGCATCAATAGCTTTAAGTCCAGTTTGTAAAGGTTGATCAACTGACTTACGATCCATAACTCCTGGAGCCTTTTTTTCGACTGGACGAGTTTTGTTTGTCTTAAGATCACCTTTACCATCGATGGGTTGGCCTAAAGGATTAACAACACGTCCGATAAGTTCTTCACCAACAGGAACTTCCATGATTCTACCCGTACGTTTGACAACGTCGCCTTCACGGATACCTTCATAGCCACCTAAAATAACGATACCAACATCGTTTGTTTCTAGATTTTGAGCCATACCATAAGTACCGTCAGAAAATTCTAACAATTCTCCTGATAAAGCGTTATCCAAACCGTGTGCACGAGCAATACCATCACCAACATAAGTAACGGTACCTACTTCATCAACGATAAGTTCGTCTTTATATTGTTCCAATTGTTCTTTAATTAAAGCACTGATTTCTTCAGCTTTAATGCTCATACAAGGTTCACCTCTTAACTACTTTAATATGTTACTCCGCTAATAATCGTTTTACTTTGTTGATTTTTGATGAAATTGATCCATCAAAAATCTGATTATTGGCTTCAATAATAACGCCACCAATAATTTTTTCATCAATAATATTGTTAAATACTATCTTATTTGCACCGATTCTTTCTGCAAACTTACTTGATAATTTCGTTAATTGACTATCATCAAGCTCAATTGCAGTTGTAACGGTTGCATGTACAATTTTTTCTTTAACATCGCATAATCGTTCGAATTCTTCAATTATTCCAACCATATCACCCATTCGACCATAATCAAAGACCATTTGGATAACGTTTGCAATAATTGGAGATGCATCTTTGAGTAAGACCTTAACAAGGTCTTGCTTTTCTAACAAATTAAGACGTGCATCAACAAGCACTTCACTCAATTGTGGATTAGCAAGAAAAACTTGTCTAACTTCCTCTAATTCTTCAGAAAAGGCAACAATATTACCTTGTTCATCAGCAATTTCAAAGATGGCTTCACCGTAACGATTGGCAACGGTTGCCTTATCTAATTTCATTTTACTTTACCAACCCTTCAATATAAGAATTGATTAAGTTTTTTTGATCATTCTCATTTAATTCTTTTTGAATAATCTTAGAAGCAATTTCAATAGATAATTCAGCGACATCACTTTGAACGCTACTCAATACTTCTTGGCGTTCTTGTTCAATATCTTTAACAGCATTTTGTTTCAACGTCGTTGCTTCATCTTGAGCTCCAGAAACGATATCATCATGTTGCTTTTTACCGTTATCTTTTGCACGACTAACAATTTCAGATGCTTCTTGACGTGAATTATCTAATTGGTCTTGTCGTTCAGTTGCCAAAATATCGGCTTTTTTTCTTGAATCTTCAGCAGAATCTAAATCATTTGCAATTTTATCTGCACGGTCACTCATCATTTTTGTGACAGGACCCCATGCAAAGTGTTTGATGATTAACATCAAAATAACAAACGAAATAATATAGAATAAGAAATCACCAGTTTGAAAATTACCAACTGCACCGAAAACTAAATCTGAAAACATCTATTGACACCTCCTTTTTAAAATTAATATATTTCGTTGTATCAACGAAGAATCAAACTTAATTTCAAAAATTATTTAGCCATCAATAAGAATGAAATAACGATAGCAATAATAGGAACGGCTTCAATCAAACCAACACCAATAAACATTGTTGAACGTAATTGACCAGATAATTCTGGTTGGCGAGCCATACCTTCGATTGTTTTAGAAATAACTAAACCATTACCAATACCTGTTGCGACAGCGGCTAAACCAGCTGCAATACCTGCTGCTAATAATCCCATAATAATTGTTTCCTCCTTAGATATCTTGTTTTATTCTTTTTGTACTTTTCCACCGATATAAACCATTGACAATGTTACGAATACGTAAGCTTGGATACTTCCGATAAACAGAGAGAATCCTTGCCAGATCATTTCAACTGGTAAAGCCACGATAGTCATTAATGGGCCCATAGAAACTGCACCACCAATTAACGTTAATAATACTTCCCCAGCGTAAATGTTTCCGTACAAACGAAGAGCTAATGTTAGCAAATTTGTAAATTCTTCAATCAAGTTAATAGGTAAAAGAAATGCAACTGGACTCAAATAGGAATTTTTAATATATCCCTTAAATCCGAATTGAATAACACCCATAAAATGTGATAATAGCAGAATCAAAAATGCAAACGTTAGTGTCGTTAGCGGACTCGACGTTGGACTTTTAATCAACGTCTTGTCGCCAAAACCTATTTGTAAAAATAAACCCATTTGGTTAGATACAAAGATAAATAAGAATAACGTAAATGCTAATAAATTAAACTTCTTACCTTCTTTTCCTGGCATTGCGCTTTTAACAATCCCATTGGTGAAATCAATGAGCCATTCCAAAACATTTTGTCTACCAGTCGGTTTCATGGTCAGTCTTCTCGATAATACAATAGCTATCATCGCGACAATCACACATGCAAGTAAACCGGAAACGACATTCGTAATATTGAAAGGTAGGCCATAAAAATTCACAACGAAAGCATCTCCATCCACAGAATTTCACCTCTTTCCAAACTTTTATTTGACCGTATAAAACGGTATAAATTAAAGAGAATAACTTTATAAATATTCTCCAATTACAAAAGAAATCATACCACCAATTGAAATAAAATACAAAAGAAATTCTGACTTATTTTGAGTTTTTTTTCACATTAAAAAAAATGACACCTAGACGGCTTACGCATAAGCATTCTAAGGGCCATTCATTTAATTTATTTCGTACCAAACAATCGATCACCTGCATCGCCCAAACCTGGGACAATGTAGCCATCTTCATTCAAGTGATCATCAAGTGCTGCTGTATAAATATCAATATCAGGATGTTTTTCACGTAAAGCTGCAACACCTTCTGGAGCCGCAACAAGACAAACAAACTTAATTGTCTTTGCGCCGCGCTTCTTCAATGCATCAACTGCCATAATAGCAGAACCACCAGTAGCAAGCATTGGGTCTACTACAAGAAGATCACGACTAGCAATATCTTCAGGCATTTTTACAAAATATTCTGTTGGTTGGAATGTTGTTTCATCACGGTACATACCAATATGTCCAACTTTAGCTGCTGGTAATAATTCCAAAATACCATCAACCATCCCTAAACCAGCTCTTAAAATAGGAATAATAGCAATTTTCTTACCAGCCAATGTTTTTTGTGTTGTTTTACCCATAGGTGTTTCAACGATAACATCTTCTAAAGCAAAATCGCGAGAAACATCATATACCATTAGTTCAGCAATTTCATTAACAACTTCTCTAAATTCTTTTGTACCACAGTTCTTATCACGTATAATCGTTAATTTGTGTTGAATTAACGGATGGTCCATCACTTGAAATTTGCCCATTACGAAACACTCCCTTAAATTTAGTCTATTCTATTTTAGCGAATTATTACCTAAAATACTAGTCTTAAACGTATTTAATTTGTGAAATAGGATGCTTTTTAGATAATGCTAAAACTTGCGAACCAATTTCGGCTAATTTATCGTCATCATCGTGAAATTGAATTGCGTATAGAATTAGAATTGCAATCACTTTTACGTCTTCGCTGTCAAACCCACGAGTAGAAATTGCTGGCGTTCCAATTCGAATTCCAGACGTTTTAAATGGGCTCAATGATTCATTTGGAATTGTATTTTTATTCACAGTAATATGAACACGATCTAATAAGTTTTGAACTTCTTTTCCATTTAACCCAGAAGGTGTTACATCTAAGTTCATTAAGTGATTATCAGTTCCACCAGAAATAACTCTCACTAAATCTGACTGTGCAAATACGCCAGCCATTGCTTGTGAATTCTGAACAACTTGATACATATACGCCGTAAATGCTGGTTGCGCTGCCTCATAGAATGCTGCCGCTTTCCCAGCAATTACGTGTTCAAGTGGGCCACCCTGTGTACCAGGGAAAACTGCCGAGTTTAGTTTTTTAGCATATTTTTCTTTAGCAAGAATCATTCCACCACGAGGGCCACGTAACGTTTTATGCGTTGTTGTCGTAACAACATCAGCTACATCTACGGGATTTGGATGCAGTCCAGTAGCTACAAGACCAGCAATATGAGCCATATCTACCATTAAATAGGCGCCAACTTCATCAGCGATTGCTCTAAATTTTGTAAAGTCGATCATTCGACTATAAGCTGAGGCTCCAGCAATAATCATTTTAGGTTTTTCTTTAAGTGCTATCTCTCGAATAGCATCATAATTTAAACGTTCTGTTTTAGAATCAACACCATAACTAACAAAATTGTACAATTCACCTGAGAAATTTACTGGTGAACCATGCGTTAAATGTCCACCATCGTTTAATTTCATTCCTAAAATCTTATCTTGAGGTTCTAAAAATGCCTGGTAAACGGCCATATTAGCTTGTGAACCAGAATGTGGTTGTACATTGGCATATTCAGCATGGAATAGTGCCTTAGCACGATCAATAGCTAATTGTTCAACTACATCAATATACTCACAACCACCGTAGTAACGCTTATTAGGATACCCTTCAGCATACTTATTGGTTAACACGCTACCTTGTGCAGCACGTACAGCATCAGAAACGATATTTTCAGACGCAATTAATTCAATATTGTCCTCTTGGCGTTTTTCTTCATGAGCGATTGCATCCCACAATTCTTTATCCTGTTGTTTATATTTCACTTTTTCAGCATCCATAAGTTCAACAATATTTTGGCTACTTGCTGCTTTTTCAAGACGGTTCATGTAAGCAACACCCAATCCCTTTTTATCAAACCCTTCAACTAAAATCATTTGAACATTAGGGTTGTCATCGAAGTAGCGTAAACCGTCAAAAAGTGATTGGCTTGCTGATTCAATTGTTTTTCCTAAAGAAGAATAGCCACTATTCTTAGGTATCTGATCCGTATCAATTTGACCTTCTTTTGCCATTAATCCGATTGCAATATCTTGTTTAGCGACCCAGTCTAAAATATCTGACCAATTTTGTGTTGAATCAACAATCACAACTTGTGCTCTTGGTGCATAATGTCGATACTTCATCCCAGGTGCTTTTGGCGTTTCTCCTTCGGCAACTTCATGTGTATCATCACTAACGTGTCCAATTACATCCTCAATTTGTGACTGAGTAACTGCTCCAGGTCTCAAAATTGTTGGTTCATCTGTACTCATGTCTAAGACAGTTGACTCCACCCCTACTTTTGTTTGCCCATCATCAATGATACCAGCAATTTTACCATTCAAATCATGAGCAACATGTTCTGCCATTGTTGGACTAGGTTTACCTGAAGTATTAGCTGAAGGGCCAACAATTGGAACGCCCGACTTAATAATAAAATCTAATGTAACTTTGTTATCTGGCATTCTAAAGGCTGCAGTTTCTAAACCGCCTGTAACAGTCTTTGAAAGAGCTCCTGCTTTTAATTTAAGGATAAGCGTCAATGAACCCGGCCAAAATGTTTTAATTAACTTTTCCACATTGGCAGTAAGTGGTTGTGCATATTCCCGAACTGTCTCTACATCGGCAACGTGTACGATTAGTGGATTATCACTTGGTCGACCTTTTGCAGCATACACTTGTTTGACTGCCTCTTCATTTGTCGCATCGGCACCCAATCCGTACACTGTTTCAGTTGGGAATGCGATCAATTGTCCTTGCTTTAATAACTCTGCAGCAGTTTCTATTTCATTAGGTTGATAAATAATTGTTTCCATTAACTCAACACCCCTTTTATAATTTTGCGTGAATCATTCTTTGATTATCAAAACTATCTTTTTTTCCTTCTATTAAAACTGCATTTTCAAATGCGTTTGTTAACATCTTTATCACGGCGTTTTCTTGTTGATACCCTATTTCAAAGAAAATATCTCTTGGTTTTTGCGTGAAGCGAGCCACCTCTTCTATCATTCTTCGATACAAGATTAGACCATTTTCAGCTGCAAATAATGCGACTTGCGGTTCATGTTCAATCACACTTTTATCCATCACATCTCGCTCATTTTCGGCAATGTATGGTGGATTAGACACGATGACATCCACTTTCAATTCATGAATAGGTTCTGTTAAATCTCCAATCAAAAATGTTACATCAACTTGCTGTGCTTGTGCATTTTTTTTGGCAACCGTAATTGCTTCTTTAGAAATATCACTTGCAAAGATTTGCCAATTTGGTCGCTGTTGTTTTAAAGCAATCGCAATTGCTCCAGAACCGGTTCCAATATCAGCAATTACCAACTTCTCATTAGCAGGCAATGTCTCCAACATCCATTCTACCAATTCTTCCGTCTCAGGTCTCGGAATAAGGGTTGCTTCGGTCACTTTCAATTGCATACCAAAAAAGTAGGCATGACCAATAATGTATTGTGCCGGCATTCCATCACAAAATTGCTGAATATCTATCTGATATTGTTGCCACTCATTTTTTGGCATTTTTGTTTGATAATTCATTAATAAATCAGTCGTTGACCAGCTTAGTCG
The DNA here is from genome assembly GCF_056781895.1 of Dellaglioa sp. CoH-57-MRSF-22. The sequence goes on from NZ_JBXAXT010000004.1 coordinate 144,939, forward strand.
CTCTAATAATAACCACTGACCACTTTCAACTTCTAACTTATGTTCCTCTATACACAAAGAAGCCCATTTCAAGGCTTCATAGTAGGTTGGATTAGTCATTTTCTTGCAACTTTTCCATTTTTTGTGTTTGATCATATAAAATCAATGAATCGATTACTTCTTCAAGTTCACCATTCATAACACGATCTAATTTATTCAATGATAATCCAATTCGATGATCAGTCACACGATTTTGAGGGAAATTATAAGTTCTAATTCGTTCTGAACGGTCCCCTGATCCAACAGCTGATTTTCTATTTTCATTGTAAGCACTTTGTTCTTGTTGTGAATAGAAATCATAAACTCGAGCCTTCAAAATTTTCATAGCTTTTTCACGATTTTGTTGTTGTGAACGTTCATCTTGCATAGCTACAACAATGTTTGTTGGTAAATGGGTCATTCGGACAGCAGATGATGTCTTATTAACATGTTGTCCACCGGCACCAGAAGAACGATAAACATCCGTTCTAATATCTTTTGCATCAATTTCAATTTCAACATCTTCTGCTTCAGGCATAACACCTACTGTTGCAGTAGAAGTATGCACACGTCCAGCTGATTCTGTTGATGGAATTCGTTGAACTCGATGTGCACCACTTTCATATTTCAGCTTAGAAAAGACACTATCACCATTAATCAACAGGACAATTTCTTTAAAACCACCGACTTCAGTCACATTTTTATCCACAATTTCAACAGTCCAACCTTGCTTCTCAGCGTATTTAGAATACATTGAGAATAAATCTGCAGCAAATAAACTAGCTTCATCCCCACCGGCAGCGCCGTGAATTTCCATGATAATATTTTTATCATCATTAGGATCCTTAGGAATTAATAGTACCTTAATTTCTTCTTCTAAAGCTGCTTTTGCTTTCTTTGCGTCAGATAATTCTTCTTTAGCCATTTCAGCCATTTCAGAATCTAAATTTTCGCCTAGCATTTCTTCAGCATCTGCAAGTTCTTGAACAACAACTTTATATTGGCGATATTTCTCAACTGTTTCGCGGATACTTGCCATTTCTTTTGATAATTCCATAAACCGATTATTATTTGAAATAATCTCAGGATCAGACAATAATTCGCCTAATTCTTCATAGCGATCATCAACTGATTGTAATTGATCATACATTTCATCCATTTTATATTGTCTCCTCTTAATTCTTTATCTTTCTAGTCTATCTGATTATTGTAATTGTGTCATCAACGGATTGTTATAATGTTTACGACATACTGGATAATAATCTTCATTACCACCTATTAAAATTTGTTCGCCAGCATATACAGGTTTACCATCATGAATACGTAAATTCATGATGGCCTTTTTATGACAAAACCAGCAAATTGTTTTCATTTCTTCAATCTTGTCAGCATATAATAATAAATATTTTGATCCTTCAAACAATTCGTTTTTAAAATCATTCTTTAACCCAAAAGCCATAACTGGAATATTTAATTCATCCACAATTTTAGCTAATTGAATAATATGTGCTTGTTTTAGAAATTGTGATTCGTCTATTAAAACACAAGCAGCATTTGAATTAGTCTGTTGAACTAAATCAAAGACATTTGTTTCTTCAAAAATAGGTGTCGCCTCACGTTTCAATCCAATTCGACTTGAAACAAATCCAACACCATCCCTGTCATCCACACCACTTGTTAAAATAATAACTGATTTATTTTGTTCTTCATAATTATGCGCAACTTTTAAGATTTCAATTGTCTTACCACTATTCATTGCACCGTATTTAAAAAATAATTGCGCCATAATAAACCTCTTCTGTTTTTCAGATTTCCGTCTTTAAGTATATCCGATTTAAGCTTGGATTTCATTAAATAAAAATTTTTTCTTAATATTAGGCATTTTATATGTAGAATTTTGTAATTATGCTATTATAGACATAATATAAATTCAGTAAAGTAGGCTATGACGTGGATTCTATCCTATGTAGTCAATTTTCTGTAAACGGAGGATATTTTAATGACGATAAAAAGCTCAATAGCAACTGTCGCAGGGAAATCATCATATTGGTTTTTGCACACCTTTCTAAAAGGTGGTAGCTCTCTACCCGGCAAAATAACTGCCGCGTTAGATCCAGAAATTTTAAAAACATTAGGTGCTAATTATGACGTTATTGTCATCACTGGAACCAACGGTAAAACCTTAACAACCGCCTTAACAGTTAAGGTTTTAGGTGCTAAATATGACCATATCTTAACAAACTCTGCTGGATCAAATATGGAACAAGGTATTATCACAGCATTTCTAACGGATAAGCGCAAAAAAAATGAGCGTCCTCTTGCTGTTCTTGAGGTTGATGAAGCAAATGTCATTAAAGTAACCCAATACATCACGCCTAAAGCATTTGTTCTAACAAATATTTTCCGTGATCAAATGGACCGCTACGGTGAAATTTATACAACTTACAAAAAAATTATTGATGGGATTAAATTAGCACCCAATGCAACAATTATTGCAAATGGTGATGCACCCATTTTCCATTCAATTGAATTACCAAATCCTTTTGTTTTCTACGGTTTTAATCATGAAGAGGAAACAGAAAGTTTAGCACCTACGAATACTGATGGGATTCTTTGTCCAGTTTGTCAACATATCTTACATTATAAAACCCGTACGTATGCTAATCTCGGGAAATATTATTGTCCAAACTGTCATTTTAGTCGTCCAAAATTAGACTACCAATTAACATCACTTTTAGAACAAACACCCACATCATCTCACTTTATAGTTGATGGACAACCCATGGAAATTCATGTCGGCGGTTTATATAACATCTACAACGCCCTTGCTGCTTATGCAGTTGGTCGTGTCTTCAATGTTGGTCCTGCAACAATTAGTAATACATTAAGTGAAGACGATGAGCAAGTCTTTGGTCGACAAGAAGTCATCCATGTTGAAGACAAAGACATTACCTTAGTTTTAGTTAAAAATCCAGTTGGCCTCGATCAGGTACTAGATATGATTGCAACAGATACAGAACCATTCTCGTTGGCCTTCTTATTAAATGCAAATTACGCAGATGGTATTGATACCAGTTGGATTTGGGATGGGAATTTCGAACAATTAACACAAATGAACATTCCTCAATTCATGACGGGTGGTGAACGTTATAAAGATGTTTCATTCCGTTTTAAGGTCGCTGGTGTCAAAGATGAACAATTAATTAAAGAACCTGACATTGCTAAAGTTATCGAACAACTTAAAACCTTCCCCACAAAACATATTTACGTTTTAGCCACTTATACAGCTGTTTTACAGTTACGTAAATCACTCGCTAATGATGGTTATATCAAGGAGGGCATGTAATAATGGCAAAATATCATTTAAACGTCGCCCATTTATATGGTGACTTATTAAATACTTATGGTGATGTTGGTAACCTATTGGTGTTAGAATATTATGCCAAGCAAATGGATACTGACTTACAAACTGAAGTCATCAGTTTAGATCAACCTTTTGACAAAGATCATTTTGACTTAACTTTCTTTGGTGGTGGACAAGATTTCGAACAAAAAATTGTCTCAAAAGATATTCAAGACAAAAAAGAGGCCTTAACCGACTATATTGAAGATAACGGTCCCCTCCTCGCAATTTGTGGCGGTTACCAATTACTTGGTCAATATTATGTCGGTGCTGATGGTGAAAAAATTCCTGGCATTGGTGCAATGAGTCATTATACAGAGACACAAGATGACAATCGTTTTATCGGAGATATTACGATTCAAAATGAAGATACCGGTGAAACTTACCATGGTTTTGAAAATCATAACGGGATGACCTTCCTCGGTAAAGATGAACGACCACTTGGTAAAGTGTTAAAAGGTAAAGGTAATAATGGTAGTGATGCTTCAGAAGGTGTCATTTACAAAAACGTTTTTGGTTCATATTTCCATGGCCCAATCTTAACAAGAAATGGTGAATTAGCTAAACGTCTACTACTGCTTGCGTTGCATCGTAAATATCCAGATGTTGATTTTAGTCAACAAGAAGCACTCGTTATCGAACCAACATTTTAGTAAAAAAATAAAGATTCAAACAATAGTATATTATTGTTTGAATCTTTATTTTTTTATGCTTTTTCTCCAGGTTCTGATGCAATAATTTGCATATCACCTGTAATTGTCCATTCTTTAACTTCGTTTGGTAAAATAAAATGCATACCCATTTTTAAATCATATATTTTATCATCGACTTTAATCTGACCTTCACCTTTTAAAACTGAAACAAGAGTATAAGGTGCGACTGTTCTTTTAAAATTTGCTGATCCGTTTGAAATCAACCATTCATAAACACTAAAGAATGGTGTTTTAACAAAGGTTGTTACTTTGGCATCCCCGACCATTTTTGTTTGAATATCGAGTTCAGGAACTTTATTAGGCACATTAGTAACATCAATCGATTGTTGAATATGCAAGTCACGCTTCTTACCCGTTGTTGCATCCACACGGTCAAAATCGTAAACACGATATGTTGTATCACTACTTTGTTGCGTTTCAAGGACCATCACACCAGAACCAATGGCATGAATTGTACCACTAGGAACATAAAAGAAATCTCCCGCTTTAACAGGTACATGCGTAAATAAATCATCCCATCTTTCGTCATGAATCATTTCCGCTAATTCTTCACGTGTTTTAGCATGGTGCCCATAAATAAGTTCTGCCCCAGGTTCGGCTGAAATAACATACCAACATTCTGTTTTACCAAGTTCATGCTCATGTTGCATTGCATAAGTATCATCCGGATGTACTTGAACTGATAAATCTTGATTAGCATCTAAAATTTTAGTTAGAAGTGGAAAAACATCCCCTTTAGCATTACCAAAAACTTCACGATTTGAATCCCAGACTTCATTCAATGTTTTGCCAGCAAATGGACCATTCAAAACAGTACTTGGGCCATGTGAGTGTGCGGAAATAGCCCAAAGTTCACCAGTATGATTACTTGGAATATCATATCCAAAGACCGTTTTAAGATGATCACCACCCCAAATTTTTTCTTGTAATACAGGTTTTAAGAATAAAGGTTCTGTCATTAGTTGCTCTCTCCTTCGTTAAACATATTATTGGTTTATTTTATCATAAGCGGTTACATTTTTGAATGTTAATCGGTTACAATCCAGCTTTTTCCGTTAAAAAGCTTTCTATAATTTCATCTCGTTTTACCAAATAGAGACTATTATCACTCGTCGGATGTACCCTATTCGTTAAGACAACCAACCCGTCTTGCATGGATTGATCCATTATTATAAATGTTCCTGTATAACCAGTATGATAGACAGATAAGCAATCGCCATCTCCACGAAGATCCCAGCCAAGTGAACGACCCAAGCTTCTTGTAGGTGTTTGATCTGAGAATAACATTTGCGTCGTCTCCGGCCGTAATACTGGACGTTCAGGACCATCTGACATAAACCACTGCATAAATCGTAATAAGTCGGATACAGTGGAAAATAACCCTGCCGATCCACAATGTTCTTTTAAAATCCGTGCTTTGGGGTCATGAACAATACCCTTTAAAAGACCTAAGTCAGGAATAATCTCAGTTGGAACACTTCTTGAGATATTTGGACTAAAAGTACTATCAGTTAATCCTAAGGGATTTAAGACTTCTTGCTGCAATGCTTGCTGAACAGGAATTTTTAAAATACTTTCAATAATATATCCTAAAAAAATTAGTCCGATATCACTATAAATAACTTTTTTTCCAAGATTTTCACCATTACTTAGTCCGAATAGTGCTTGTTTTAAATCTGGTTCCGATAATTGATTTCGATTTTTAATATACCCTTGAAAATCTGCCGTATGCGTCAACATATGCCGTAAAGTCACCCGTTCGTCCTGATAATTTGGTAGGTATTTTTTTACGGAATCATCAACATTCAAACGACCCTCTTCTTGTAATTTTAAAATAAGAGTTGTTGTTCCTATCACTTTAGTTAGTGATGCAACGTCGTAAAGTGCATTGTCAGCTAATTGTTCAGTTTCAGGGACTAATTGCGAATATCCCAAATAGTTTTGATTGCTAATTGTATTATGATGGATAACCCCATATGAAGCACCAGGAACAATACCATCATTAACTAACTGTCGAATTTTATTTATCGTTTTAGGATATAGCAATCGTAATCACCCCTTTTGATTAATCTTCACAATTGTAAATTTACCTTTTTTAAAATCAACGTTACTAACACTAGCATTCTTCAAGAGCATCGTTGGAAGTTGATTTTTTTCTAAGCTGTCGATAAAACTTGATAACACAAGACCATGAGACACAATTAAAATATTTCCTCCCTGCGTCTGGTACTGATTCCCAATATCCGTTAATGTATCAATTATTCGACTAGTCATCTTATCATATGTTTCAGCTTGGCTAGTTCCTTCAAGCTCTGCGAACATATTTACTAAGTTTCTAAAGCGATTATGCCCTAAAACGGCCTGACTCACTTTAAAAAAACCAAATTTTTTAACAAGCATTGGAATTAAATCTTTATTTTTCATCTCTTCTAGTCGACCAAAATCGACTTCTCGAAGTCCTCTTAATGGTTGAAATTCAAACGAAGAGTCATGCTTTTCAAGAATAAAGTCCGCAGTATCTTGCGTTCGTTTTAAGTCACTTGTGTACACGGCTTCAAAATAGACATCTTTTAATTGTGTTCCCAAATTTCTAGCTGCCTCTCGCCCCTTGTGTGTCAGACGAGAATTAGTCACGCCTTGTAGCCTCTTTAATCTGTTCAATCGTGTTTGACCATGTCTTACTAAATAAAAATGAACTGTCTTCATCGCCTGCACCTCCATAAAATGGTTTATATTTGTACCTTCAAGTATACGCTACCATTAAGATTTTACCTAAGTAAAAACCTAAAATATATTTTTAAATTTAGTCTGTCTACGACTATAATAAAATAAATCAAAACATTTTCGTTTAAATTGGTATAATGAAGTAAATCATTTAGATGGGGAGTGTCACTTATGGCTAGTAATTCAGATTCTATATTCTTCGTCTTATCTTATGTCAGACGACATCCAGAAGACGTTTTCTTTTCACGCTTGACCTATACTAATTCAATAACCCTCGTCATACCAGGAAGCGTCAAAGTAGCTGATGCTGATATTTATTTTTTACCAGATAAACTAACTGTTAATCGTCTCACTGATGATTTCGTTTCAAAACACGGTGATTTATTAGATTACTTTAACGATAAATTAGATCATTCCATCCCTGACTATATGGACGTCTGGGTAACAACCGTGTATCTGACACATCATGATAAATATTTAATTGAACTTTCATTTGAACAAAATGTCTAAACAAAAAAGTGATTAAGCAGGTTCTGAAGTGAACCCCAAAAGTTGGAGTAAATATTAAGCGATCATCTGGTCGGTATGTTTTCGATATTCAATCGGAGACATACCGGCCAGTTTTATTTTAATTCTTTTATGATTGTAATAATCAATATAATTTTTTATGGCTACTTTTAAAGCTTCGTATGTCGCATAATCGTGATTATGAACTGTCCCAACTTTTAAAATATGAAAGAAGCTTTCAGCACATGCATTATCTAAACAAGTCGCTTTGCGACTCATACTTTGAAAAATTTTTGCTGATTTGATAATCTCTGTATAACGGCTGTTCTGATATTGAAATCCTTGATCAGAGTGAACTGTCATTCGATAACTGAGATTTGAACGTTTATTGATTAACCGTTTTAGTGGTTCTGTCACAAACTCCACCGTTGGGTGGAGGCTAATTGACCATTGAAGGACTTCACTATTAAATAAATCAATATATGCCGTAAAATAAGCTCTTTCATTTGTACTTTTATTTCCCCATCGTAGTTCAGTGACATCAGTTACTATTTTTTGATAGGATCTATCAGTCTTAAAACGTCGGTTTAAAAGATTGGAAGCTATTTTACCAACAGTTCCTTTATATGAATTATATCTTTTCGTTTTTCGTTCGTAAGCGTGACATAGGAGTTTGTTTTCTCGCATTATTCTCAACACGGTTTTGTGATTGATTTTAATGCCTATGTTACGTAACTCACTTGTTACGGGACGATACCCATAATCAGAATGCCCTTCACAAATTGTTTTAATCGTTTCAATCAGTTCTTTTGAATCTTGTTGGTACTCTCGTTTACAAGCATCATGGTAGCTACTGCTGGACATCAGTCCAGCTTTTAATACGGTTGCCAACTTAATCTGTAATTCACACCTTAACTCAGTGATTATCTGGGCTTTTTCTTGGTTTTTAATCTTTGTTTTTTCTGTATTAAGGCGTCCAATTTTTCCAAGTACGCTACCCGTGCCCTTAGAAAGTCATTTTCTTCTTGTAATTGTTTTGAAGTTTTTGGATTTTTTGATTTAGTCATTTTAGGCAGTTTTCCTTTTGAAGTTTTTAAGCGACCTTGTACCAGTTTCTTTTCCCAGTCCCAAATCACGACAGGATTCTTAATTTTAAAATGACGTGCTGTAACCGGAAAAGAAGCCCTATGTTTTAATCGCCAGTGAATGACCTTCATTTTATAGGAATAATCATAAAATGTCTTCCCTAAATTATTTTCTAAGCCTTGAATCCCAAACATTTTAAAATGATCCAACCATTGATAAATAGTTGCAGATCCCTTGATTCCATACTTCTTCATTAGTAAACCGGCTGGTTTACCTTTCAAATATTCTTTTAGAACTTTTTTCTTTATTTCAACTGTGAACATAGTAAAACCCCCTGAGTTAGATTTCTCCAACTCAGGGGGTTCACTTCATTCCCCTACTTAATCACTTTTTTAAATATTCTAATTAATTACATCTTTTATCGCCCAAACGGGGCTCGAACCCGTAATTCCGCCTTGAGAGGGCGACGTCTTAACCAATTTGACCATTGGGCAAAAATACTCTTTTAAGTATAACCCATATAGATTTGATGTCAATGATTTTTATGCCAAATTAAAAATTGAATAAAACAACAATACAGATACAAACCGAGACAGTACAATGCAGCAGCCCACATAACAAAAGATAACCATTTATATTGTAGGAGAACTTTCGTGGTACCTATCAATAACGTTGTGACACACGCAATCAATAATCTAATGTATAACTTTTTTAATTCACGTCTTAGTTTTATTTCCAATACGTTCGCCTCAAACCCATCTATAGAATAATAACTTAATAAAATGTGCAAAACTTTAGCTTAATTTATTCATTTGTACTTTCTCTACATAACACAATCTTTATGTCCTTCATTATAACGTTATGTATCAATTAGAAAAGTAATCATCACTTTTCTTTATCAATAATTAATCATCTTTACTATTTCTTATTGTTTCAACAAAATATTACTATTTTCTATTTGACAAAAGACCGTTATATCGCTAAAATTAGGAAGTTAATTATTCTTGGGTAATAGCCAAACTGGTAAGGCGCCGGACTCTGAATCCGCAATCTGTAGGTTCGATCCCTACTTACCCAATCAAGTGTTTTCATAGAGTTTCATAAGGTTTCATCTAGATTCAACAAACCGTAGTCAAAACCGTAGTCAAAAAAATAAACTGTACGGGCATGTATGTACTGATGCATCTACTTTCTTAAGTAGGTGCTTTTTATTTTCCCTCAACAAACCGTAGTCATTTCATCACATCTAATTAAATCTACTTCCTTTAGGGTGTCTTGAATGTCTTGATAACCTTTTTAATTGCATCCCTTTAGGGGGTCCGAAATGTCCGAATACTTATTTTTGCCTACATATCTAATAAGTCCCAGGGATGAATAGCTGCACCCATATACTAATATTTGCTAACATATTAGGTATAAATGAAGTATCATTTTGACGAGCTTACTAGAGTTTTGATGAGCTTTATAAAGTATTTTATGGCAAGTTTTGGCAGGTTCTAACACTAACCCTATTACTTACTTTAAGAATACCTAAACATCAATTATAGATAAGGTATTATTTATTACACCTTATCCTCGCCGCTTCGCCTTTTAAAATTTTATTCACTGCATTTAACGGAAAAGATATAGAGTCTATATTTGTTGCAACTGCTGTAAAAATTTTATTAATTTTATTAGTTTCTTGATCTATCAATTCTATATTTTCTTCTTTATTTTTCAATAACCATTTTACTGCCATAGTAAGTTCATCGTATGTTTTCATTAAATCACTCCAAAGTGTAGCAATATTATCTTGATAGGTATCACATTTTTTTGATAATTCGGGTACATAGCTAACGTATGTTTCAAAATAAATTACATATTCATTCTTCAAATTAGTAATTTCATTCAATTTTTCTTTATTAATTTTTGTACCCAAATTACGAATATCATCTATTGTTTCTAATGTACCCTTAGAGAAAATATCTTTTTTCATTAAAATAATATTGGCGGTAAATCTATTATTAATAGAAATTAATCTAGATATGTTCTTAATATCTTCTACAGCAAGGGCATTACTTAACTCATTTTTTCTTTGCTCTTTTAACTGAAACTTTGTATTTATATATGCAAACATAGCTGCACCACCAATACCTATGAAAGAACCTATATAACCTCCCCAAAATCCAAGCCACCCATCACTCGAACCTACTCCTGGAACAATGCCAATAAAAATATTGATGACCCAAGGGATGATAACAGTCACTATCAATATTACTAGTAAAATGAACCATTTATATTTTTTTATAAACCCCCATATTTTACTCACTGCATTACCTCCAAATATCTTATTTACCTCTATATTAAACAATAAAAAACAGGTAAACAATACCTGTCCCAACTCTATGAAATACTATGAAACTCTACGTAACTTAAAAGGTTTATTTTAATGATCACTAGTTACTCAAAAATCACTAAATGATGATTTAACTCACACTAAACTTTTTCACACTTTGAATCTGGCTACCGTTTGTACTTCCAACCGTATCATTCATGATGGATCATTTTAGATAGTATAGTTTATTTCTTTAGCTTTTTAAATGTTTGCACTTTCGTCAACACTATTAGTGTATATACTTTTTAGCTACTATGCTAAGAAATTCATTAATTTTGCTTTTCTAAATTTTAGCTAATATTCTAAGGCCCGGTATTTATCTGAAGATTCCCAGTTCCATATTTCATTTTTTACAAAAAAAGCACTCACGTTTGTGAATGCATTAATGAACCATTATGGAATATCACTATAAAGTATTATATTTATTTAACGGTTTAGCGTAAAGTTTTCTGTATCTATGTCTGGTCTAGTCGAATAGCGTGAGATAGTTTTAAGTGAAACGGTTGTTTTGTTATGATCAGGCACTAGGTAATATTTTTCTCGAAGACTTGCACCCGTGTACACCAACTCTATTTCCCAACCACCATTTCCATAGGGTACGTATCCTCCCAACGCTGCAGGAATATCATCATTATTATTAATTTTAGTTATAGTACTTTTACTTCTATCTGTTATTATCAAGTTAAAATTGCCGTAATTATCATTTGAATTTTCATGTTTGATAATCAGTTTAATCGCTTCATCAATTGATATTGATAGCCCATCACTGGATTGTTGTGTATCATCACTAGCATTGATGATAACGTTATTCACTAGAGTATTTCGACTACCATCAGTTAACTTTTGATTTACATAAGTAGCTATTGTCGACATACCAACTTTTTGTAGTTCATTATCTGCATTGTCATAATAAGCTACAGTATTATGTACATCCCCCAGTAATCTATAATATGGATTATCACCTTTTTGAATATAATACTTAACTGTACTTGAATTAGGTGTTTTAATTGAAACATTGAACCCATCTGCTATTTTATCCGTTAAACCATTCCAAAAACGATTTGCACCATAATAAGCGATTGCTACAGCTGACTGTTTAGGATGGTCTTTCATCTGCTGAACTGTCAGAGTTCCTACATTCCTACTTGCCTGTTTTTTCGTTTCCTGTAATTTACTTTTTTCTTTTTTTAACGATGAAACTTCTCTACTCATTGAACTAGCTATTTTCTTTGAACTTGCTTGTGATTTACTAGAATCAATAGAAGATGATTCATCCTTTTTTGAATTGCTGCTCCCACACGCAGTTAATGATAATAACATCATTGCTATCCCACACGTTACCAATACCTTTTTCATTTTGAAACTCCCCTAAAATTTATTTACCTTTAAATTAAACACTAAAAATGATAGGTAATCAATATTCGTATTCACCTTATGCACTTTTATAAAACTCTGTACAACATAATCTATATTTTCATACTAATAGTCGCAGGTTTTGTTAGATTTTTAACCATTCAAAGATATTTTATACTAAGTTTGTTCAGCCCCAAATGCCGCAATAACCCGTACGACATTTTCTATTTTGGCGTACAAAAAAACATCCACAGTATGGATGTTTCAATTAACCATTATATTTTATTTTGAGTTTGCTGTGCGTCTATTGCATCTTTGGCAGTCGTTTCTAATGCAAACTCATAAGTAAGCTTTGTTCCATTAGATTGTTTTTCTATCCATTCTCCATATGTTATATGTGATCCCTTTATTGTGTAAGGTATGCGATGTGAACCAGATTCACCCCTCATTATAATAAACTTATCGGTTATCTTATACGTATAATTATAGGCTCTATCTTTTCCCAGCTGTGTACGAACCACTGTATCACTTTTTGCGTAACCTAGAGTAATTAAATCAAAAAGGGAGTGCCGTGGAGCAGTACCATCTTCCATAGCTTTACTGATGTCCTCACCATTATATTTGATTGGAGCAAAACTAAATCCTTTTTTTAATTCATTTCTCACAAGATTAGCTGCCTTAGATGACCTTTCAGCTACCATACTTGATTCTTTGGCAGCTGATTCTGATGATGCTTTACTTTCAGAAGATACTTTTGCTTTTTTTATAGACTCTTTCTTATTTGATTCACTTTTTGATTTCTGCAAACTAGATGATTTTACCTCAGATGATGACGATTCCTTACTTGCACTATTGCTGTTCCCACATGCAACTAATAATAATGCAACCATTGTTGAAGCACATAATACGACTACCCTTTTCATTATCCAACACCCCTTTATTTTTATACACTCACATATTAAACACTAAAAAAAGCAGGTAAACAATACCTACCTCCTTTGTATGTACACTCTAAATACTTCAATAAAGTAATAAAGGGTTATATTTTAAAGTTTCTAACATTCATACCCGCTATTAATTTTTAATGCTATATATATTTTTAATTGACGAAGGCTACCAACAAATTCTGCTGGTAGCCTTCTCACTGAATATTTATATTTAATTTTGAGTTAATTAATTTTAAAATAAGTTACTAATTCTACTTCTAAACGATGTAACCCTACCTACTTTACATCCTTGCAACTCCTTGGTTGCGCCAGCGTGAATAAATGAATAGAAATCATCAAACTGAATAATTTATACTAAGAATATTAATATTGAGCTACTATAACCTTAACATGTTTTTGTTTATTGTCAATTTTTCCGAATGATTTATATAGTATTTTCTCATTTTATGTTCTATTTATGATATACTAAATGAGATATTTTAATGATGGTACTTAAATTAATAAAGTGACAGCAACTTAAATCCCCGATTCAATTCTGTCTCCTTCATTTTGAATACACTATAATAATAGTTTGGAGGTTTATACACTATGTTAAGTAAGACAAAAAAATTCTTAAGAGCAAACAAAATTTATTACGATAAAGAACATCTCAATCCATTAATGGTTCCAGATCGTATTTACGTACTTAATTTTGGCTTAGATGAGGATGATCTCAATAATAGATTTATCGTTGAATACACGTATACTTGGACTGGTCGAATCAAAATTAATAAAATTACGATTCGACTTCATAATCAAGTTAGCCCACATGAATTTCGTAATGAAACAGAATTACTGCATTATCTTAAAAAACACACTAAATCGAGCAAATAACATTTGCATTAATCGTCATTAGATGTTATATTAAACTTATGTATTTATGGTTCGGTTATTTAAAGGTGATTTGTTTCATTTATGAACACACTTCTTTTTAATAGTTCAATCAACAAATGCAAAATATATTAGTGCTTACAGCACATGGAGGTTTCATATTATGGAACAAGGTACAGTAAAATGGTTTAATGCAGATAAAGGTTTTGGTTTTATTACTCGCGAATCTGGCGACGACGTTTTCGTTCATTTCTCAGCTATCCAAGGTGACGGTTTTAAATCACTTGACGAAGGCCAAGCAGTTACTTTCGATGTTGAAGATTCTGATCGTGGACCACAAGCAACTAACGTTGTTAAAGCTTAATTATAAGCCTTTGAAACTTACCTTCGGGTAGGTTTTTTTTTTGCAATAATAACCGTATACCCTCTCATCAGCTGCTGTTGTATGACTGTATTTTTAAATTAAATAATTATTTATCATCCGGTTCCTACTATGCACTTTAGGTTACGTTCAAAATCAACTTTAAATTTATCAATATAAAAAATGCCTCATAATTATTAGACGTAGGTCTAACGATTATGAGGCATTTTTAAGTCACACTGTCTTTCAATATCATAATTCATCAACAACAATTAACTTAGAACTATTTTCATTTAAAATGCGTTGCTGTTTACATATCCTTGCCACTTACCATTTGCATTGTATATCGAGTAATATTTATTGCCATTAATTGAATAAGCATATTTTACTGTATATTTCGTACCTGAGTTAGCTATAGTTGACCCTTTTTTTACCGTCCAATTAAAATTACCCCAGATATCATAGCTTCTTTTAACAGAGACAATTTTATTGTATTTAGTATAAATATGGCTAGTTGCTTTATTATTCACATAACCCATCCATTTACCGGCATCGTTATAAAGTGAGTAGTAAATATTTCCGTTTCCTGTAGTATATCTGTATCTAACGTTATATGTTTGACCATAGTAATTACTAGAAGTACTTTTTTTAGATGACCACAAGAAATTACCCCAGACATTATAACCTTTATCGCTAATTTTGACCTTTGCCTTTAATGATTTAGCTACTAAGGTATTCGTAGCATTACTGTTAACATAGCCTTTCCAAACATTATTACCATTATATAGTGAGTAATACGTATTACCATTAATCTTATACGCATATTTAGCATTGTATGTCTGTCCGGAGTTAGTAACTGTAGATCCTTTTTTACTTGTCCAATTAAAATTACCCCAGATAGTATAGCTATTTTTAACAGAAACAATCTTATCATATGATGAATAAACTAAATTTGAAGCATTACTATTCATATAACCTAACCATGTACCTGCATTATTATAAAGTGAATAATAGACGTTACCATTACCCAATGTATATCTGTATCTGACATTTAAGTTTTGACCATAATAATTAGCTGTTGTTCCTTTTGCTGACGTATAGAAAAAATTACTCCAGATAGTATAATCACGTTTAGTAATTTTAGCGGTTGCTTTAAATTCTTTAGCTGAAGCAACCTCCATTGCGTTACTATTTACATATCCAGCCCATTTGCCTTTACTATCGTACAATGAGTAATATTTGTTACCATTACTGTGATTATAGTAATATTTTGCGCTATAAACTTTTCCAATTTTTCCAGTTGTCGTATTTTTAACTTTATTCCAACTAAAATTACCCCAAACATTATATCCAGATTTTTTAATTGAAACTAATTCATTATAACTTTGTGCTTTCCCAGCTGCGTTCGTGGGTGGTGTACTTTCTGTTGGTTTGTTATCTGTTGATGCACTTAAAAACCAATCAGCATTTTTACCAGACATGATACTTGCATCAATGTTTCCAACCCCTGATAAACCATGATTTGTAAAGTTACTTGTATATTGCCATAACGAATGACTTGTTTCCATTGGCTCATTACTTTGGTATGCAGCTAACCAAAAACCATCATATGCGTTAACAGCCGTACTGGCATATGTTTTCATAAAACTAGCATAAGAGTAAAGTATAATTTTACGATTACCTACATATTTAGCCATCTCATCAGCCCAGGCTTTTGTTGTGGCGTTAGTATTTGCTTTGCTAGCATTCGTAACCGTTTGATCTTCATAATCATTGACAAAGAACTTAGCATCCTTGGCACGGTTATATAAGTCTTTCGCTTCTACTCTAGCATCAGCAACATTTTCATATTGGCTAAATGAATAAACACCATATGGAATATTATATTTCTTCATCATCGCAATATTATGATCAATCACTAAATCTTTACGATTTGACCCATATTGAACACGTAAAATAATAAATTTAAAATTTTTCTTTAATACTTTAGCTTGTGCATCTGTAAATGATCCTTGAAATTCTGATAAATCAGGAATTGAATTATCGCGATTTGTAGCCGATTTACTCAATAAAGATGCTGATTTAACTAATGATTCAGGTACATTTGACCCCATCACACCTTCAGGCTTCGAAGTATTAGCCGAGGCCTGATATGCTCCGATACCAATACCTACTATCACACTAGATAAAAATAATACATATTTCGTCATTCTTTTCAAAATAGAAACCGCCCTTTTATTTTTTGTTTAATAACCATATTCTAGCATAATTTATAAGTCAAAAAGATTAAGATTAGAAAAAAAGACCTTCAATAAAAAAATAATAGACGTTTTATAAGCGTCTATTATTTAATTAAGATACTTTTTAAACCACTTAACACAGTATTTTTCTCGTTCAATTGCATGATCTAAAATCAAATAATGACCATATTGTTTGTTGATTTCTTCTTCTGAGAAAAAAATTAATTTCATTCTTCCTTCAAGATGATCTAATTTTACTTGATGTAACTGTAATTGCTCAATTAATCTTTGCTGTAATTGAACGTCATCTTTATTTTTAATAAAATAAAGTTTCAAAATAAATTCGTCTTTAATCGGTTTTAATTCCCCACTATCTGATACTAACCAATCCATTAAAACTTTTTTACCTTGTGATGTAATAGAATATATTTTCTTTTCTAACTTAGTACCTGCTATTTCAATTTCATGCGTAATGTATCCATCTTTTTCCATTATTTTAAGAGCAGGATAAATTTGACTATGTCCTGCTTGCCAAAATTCTCCAATATCAGTCGTAAATGCTTTAGTTATATCGTACCCCGATAATGGTTCTTGATTCAATAATCCTAAAATAATATATTGTAATTTATTTTTTTTTGCCATTTTTCCCCTTAACTTGACTTTTAATACTTATCAGTATACTATAATCAAGTAAACAAAAACATGTAAACTTTTACATGTATAAATAAACACTTTAAAGGAGAACAAAAATTATGACAAATACAGAAAAAAAGTTTAAAACATTAGATGATTTCTTAGGTACACATTTTGTATATACTTACGATAACGGTTGGGAATATGAATGGTACGCTAAAAATGATCATACTGTTGACTACCGTATCCATGGTGGTATGGTTGCTGGACGTTGGGTAACTGATCAAGAAGCTCACATCGTTATGCTTACTGAAGGTATTTATAAAATTGCTTGGACAGAACCTACAGGTACTGATGTCGCTCTAGATTTCTTACCTAACGAAATGAAAATTAACGGAACAATCTTCTTCCCTAAATGGGTTCAAGAACATCCTGAAATTACAGTTACTTACCAAAATGACCATATCGATTTGATGGAAGAATCTCGTGAAAAATACGAAACATATCCTAAAATGGTTGTCCCAGAATTTGCTACAATCACTTACATCGGTGATGCCGGTCAAAATAACGAAGATGTTATCAATGAAGAACCTTATGTTGGTATGCCAGATGATATTCGTAATGGTAAATATTATGACGAAAATTACAAAATGATCAAAAAGAACTAATTTATTCCAAATAAAAATCGTCTGAACTTTTAAAAGTTCAGACGATTTTTATTTTATAACTTTTTTATCTTAAAGACGTGCATTTAATTCTTTTGAAAGGTCTTCGAAGCCAGGTTTACCAAGTAAGGCAAACATGTTCTTTTTGTATGCTTCAACACCTGGTTGGTTAAATGGGTTAATTCCATTCAAGTAACCAGATACAGCTACAGCTGCTTCAAAGAAGTAAATTGTATATCCTAATGTGTAAGCGTCTTGTGTAGGAATGTTCAAAATCATGTTAGGAACATTACCATCAGTATGAGCTAAAACAACACCTTGGAAAGCCTTTGTATTAACAAAGTCCATTGTCTTACCTTCTAAGTAGCCTAAGCCATCAAGATCGCCCTCTTCTTCAGGAATAGCAGTATCATTAACGGGAGTTCCCACATTAATTACAGTTTCCATCAAGTTACGACGGCCTTCTTGAATATATTGGCCTAATGAATGTAAATCAGTTGAGAAATTAGCTGAAGATGGGTAAATACCCTTTTGATCTTTACCTTCAGATTCGCCCATCAATTGTTTCCACCATTCTGAGAAATATTGTAAACTTGGTTCGTAGTTTTCTAGAATTTCAGTTGTGTAACCTTTACGGTATAAAATATTACGTAAAGCTGCGTATTGATATGCTTCATTTTTTGTTAAATCAGCATCTGAATATTCAACACGTGCGTCTTCAGCACCTTGCATCAAGGCATCAATATCAGCACCTGAAGCAGCAATTGGTAATAAACCAACAGCAGTAAGAACTGAGAAACGGCCACCAACGTCATCAGGAATAACAAATGCTTCATAGCCTTCAGAATCAGCTTCAACTTTTAAGGCACCAACTTTACGATCAGTTGTAGCGTAGATACGTGAGTTAGCTTCTTCTTTACCATATTTTGCGATTAATTTTTCTTTGAAAACACGGAAAGCAATTGAAGGTTCTGTTGTTGTACCTGATTTAGAAATAATATTAACTGAGAAATCACGATCACCAATTAAATCTACTAAATCATGTACGTATGAAGGACTAATTGAATTTCCAGCAAATAAGATTTGAGGTGCATTTCTTTTTTCAGCTGGTAATAAGTTATAGAATGTATGGTTTAAGAATTCAATAGCTGCGCGAGCACCTAAATATGAACCACCAATACCGATAACGACTAAAACTTCTGAATTAGATTGAATTTTTTTAGCTGCTGTTTTAATACGAGCGAATTCTTCTTTATCGTAGTCTTTAGGTAAATCTAAAAATCCACGGAAATCACTACCTGCCCCTGTACCGTTGCGTAATTCACTATCTGCTGCAGTAACAAGTGCTTGCATTTCGCCAAGTTCATTGTCTTGGACGAATTTTGATAAGTTAGAACTATCGAATGAAATATGTGCCATTTTAATTATCTCCCTCATATTCTTTATTTAACAACTTACATTATACAATACTTAGTAGAAAATATAACAGTCAAACAGAACTTTAATTACAAATTCCGTTATTTTTTTTGTTTACTATGAGAATATCCGTAACCGTAATAAGCAACTAATCCTATAATAATCCAAATTAGAAAGGCAACCCAGATATTAATCGGTAACTGAATCATCAAATAGACTGAAATAATTATAGACAAGATTGGTAACAATGGTACAAATGGAACTCTAAATTGGCCTTTACTAGGTTCACCAAATTGTTTCCTTAAACTTATTAATGCCAAAGCCAAAATAACAAGTACGGTTAACGTTACAATATTAGTCAATTTGGCTAAACTTTCAATAGACACTAACCCACTTGCAATCGCAATAAAAATACCGACTGTCCATGATGCTGCTTTGGGCGCATTCGTCTTATCGCTAATTTTTGCTAAGTATTGGGGCAATAATCCGTCTCTCGCCTCCGAATAAATCATTCTCGATAAACCATAGGCTAATGCAATTAAGACGCTTAGAAGCGTTATTATTGCACCTACCGAGATTATATTTCCAATAATACTCTGATTTACAAATCGCATCGCAAATGCAACTGGATCACTAACATTTAATTGTGTATACGGGACAATTCCGGTTAATACTAACGTAACAATAATATAAAAAATAGCAGAAATACTTATCGCACCAATAATTCCTTTTGGAATTGTCTTTTGCGGATCAATTACTTCGTCTGATGCCATCGCAATAGATTCAAACCCTAAAAAGGCAAAAAATACTAATGCGGCCCCACTCATTACCCCACTTGTACCAAATGGCATAAAGGGTTGCCAGTTACCAGGTTTAATGTAAAAAACACCCACTACTATAAATAAAAGAATAATCGCAAATTTTACAAATACCATTATTTTGCTTAAACGTAGTGCCTTTTTTGCTTCAAATGTTGTTAACCATGTAACGACTAACGTAATTATAACAGCAATAATATCGATATATGACCCTCTTGCTGCATTATACGATGCACTCAGCGCAACAGGCAGGTGGATATTAAGCCCTATCAAGAACCCCTGCATATACGCAGACCAACCTGAGGCAACAGAAGCCCCCGCTAGAATATATTCACAAATGGTAAACCAACTAACGAACCAGGCTATAAACTCACCAAAAATAACATAAACATAATTATACGAACCACCAGAAACTGGTATTCTTGATGAAAATTCTGCATAAGAAAAGCCGTTCATTATAACTGCAATTGCGGCAATAATAAACGACAAAATAAGGGCAGGACCAGCCTCTTGACTGGCAGCATTCCCCGTAACAACGAAAATACCTGTACCAACTGTTGCGCCTAACCCTAAAAGAATGAGATCACCGGTTTTAAGGGTTCTTTTTAATTTACTAACATGATGAGTTGTCGCAAATTCTTTTTTCCTTAAATCCATCGATTAACACTCCTTCACCATTTTATAAAGTTTTCATAATTCCTAACATAATAACACCTAAAATAACAAATATTGATCCAAGTGTGACATAAATCATCTCATGCTTAGTCTTCTTTTCTCCTAATAAGTAGATACTACCGAATGTTGAAATAACCACTCCCATTTGAGAAAATGAAAAACTAACAGCTTGACCTAATTTAGGAATTGATAAGAACATAAAGATGTTACCAGCGCCCCAAATAAGTCCCGTTAATACATTTTTAAAAGTTGATGAGTGCATAATAACTTCATTTGCAATAAGCGCAACAAATCCAGCACCTATAACCATACCAACAGCTTGTGGCAAGATTGTTGCCATTGTAAATGCACGTGATTCATCAGCAGTCATGCCCACTGTTGCATAATGAACAACAATTGTATAACCTACGTAACCAATTGTTGACAAAATAATAGCACGTACACCAGCAGCAGTATTCTCATTTTTTTCTGAATCAGATAGAACTGAATTTTTTTTATCTCTCAATGATGTCAAAGCAGCACCAGCAATAATAACGATCATCGCTATAGTACCAATCACAACCATTTGAGTTGTCTTCCATTCATTAAACAGTATGACACCTGCCAACGCATTACCAGCTAACTGTAAGCCTGTTGAAACAGGAACTGTTTTTGAGATTCCGATTGCTTTCATAGCATGGAATTGTTGATTTTGACCTAAACTCCAAAATAAACCAGAAACGATACCAATAATCCAGACTTTTGTGTCCATTTCTGGTTGATAAATACCATAAATGGCAATTCCAAAAATCAAGGCACCCCATGTCATACCAACTGTTTGTTGGTTGGCAGTTCCGCCAAGTTTTCCACTTATAAGTCCAATACTACCCCATGCAATTGCAGGGATTACTGCCATTAAGATAATCATAATTAATTAAATCCTCTACTCTCTCTCTTTTATTCTTTTTTCGCGATTTAACTATTTTAGCAGTAAAGTAACCGTATTTACAACCCTTAAAACAAAAATTTGATGATAGCTTTAGCAACATTTGAAACGGGTTACATTCGAAATCCATCAAAAACACTCATAAACGTTTAATTACAAGCATTTTGTTTTTATGAATTTTTTATATTTTACGAAAAAAAACAATCCTATTTAATAATAAATAGGATTGTTTTTTAATTAATCAACTTTAATAACTAACGTTTTTAAATAATTACCTTGACGATATTCCTTGTTTGTTACAAAGTCACTTGATAAACGGAATGTTTCAAGTAATGTAAATGAACGATTCTTATTAGCAAAAGCTTCTGTGATTTGTTCTTTTAATTTTTTGAGCGTCAATCCTGCCGAATTAGTTGAGAACATGATAACACCATCTTTTTGTGTAATATCAATAGCATCTTCAGCAAGTTGAACATAATCTTTTTGAACTGAGAATGTTCTTTTCTTTGAACGTACAAAACTTGGTGGATCCAAAATAACTAAATCATAGTTAATATGGTGTTTCTTTGCATAATCTAAATAGCCGAAAACATCCATTCCACGAATTTCTTGTTTTTCAGGATCAATATTATTAAGTACAAATTGTTCTTTTGTACGATCAATATTTTTATTATTCACATCTACACTAACTGTTTTAAGTGCGCCACCTACTGATGCAGCAACTGATGTTGCACCTGTATTACTAAATCCGTTAAACACAAGTTTTCCTTCAGCATATTTATTCATAATTGCTTTACGCATTTCACGTTGTTCTAAGAAAAGTCCTGTCGTTGTTTCATTAAGATATGCAGCAAATTGAAGGCCATTTTCTTGAACAATAAGTGGCGTAGGTGCATCTTTTCCACGAACTTTGAATGTTGATGGTTCACCCTTTGTATCGTAACGAAGATTAGCATAAATACCTTTATAACTTGTAACTGCATCAGAAAATGCACTATAAATCATATCTTTGTGTTGGTAAAGACCTAAGCTATACCAAGTAAATACATAATAATCGTCGTAATAATCAATTGTTAATCCACCGATACCTTCACCTTCACCGTTAAAGAAACGAAAGGCATTCGTCTCCTTATTAGTAAATAATGATTTACGGTTCATTCGAGCGTTATTAAATAATTTTGAGAAAAAATCTTCATCAATACGTGATTCTTCATTTCGTGAAAAAATCCAGCCATCCCCACGATTTTGTTCTGCAAAATAACCATAAGCGACAAATTGATTATGTAGCGTTAATGCAACCCATTCTCCTTCTTTAAAATCACGAGTTGTTTGTAAATCTTCCTTATCAATTAATGGGTATCCATTTTTAAACTTTTTTGCTGCATGTGAAATAATTTCTACTTTTCTCAATGACTAGCACTCCTTCTATTTTTTAACGTCTTTTTTATTTAATATTTGATTTAAGATAAGATATAGCCCACAGCCTATCAATGTACCCAATGAATTAAAAATGATATCATCTATATCACTAACTCCGGATCCTAGTACAAACTGTCCACATTCAATAGCGATTGATAAACAAATACCAACCAACATTGTTTTTACTAGAGAATACTTTTTAAATTGCTTTAGACTGGGTAAAATAATTCCTAACGGAACAAACCAAAGAATGTTACCATATAGATTATACACGAAATCGAACAAAGATTGTCCATTTGTCAGTTTAATTGTTTCAATTAACGGTGTCCAATTGATAGAATGAAAATTATAGGTTGAATTCAATCGGATATCCCATGGGAAATAGACATATCTAAATACCGTCAATTCAACTAATAAAACGAGGTACGCAACTAATAATAGCCTTACAAATTCTGTTCTGAAGTTTATTTTTTTCTTTTGATACAACCCTATACTTACTCGAATAACAAGATACACGATTAAGTAAAAAATTGTTTTATCAACACTTAAAAAAATAAGATGGATTAATGGAAAGTGGTTAATACCTTGTGAGTAATGATGTAAAACGTATTCATATAATTTTGATAAAAATAACATTCTTTCAACCTCACCTTCCATCTTCTCCTATATTAACAAATAAAAACATGATATTTTAGTATGTACCATTATTTTTCATGTAAATTTAATAAGTTAAAAATGCATTAACAAAGCTTAGCATCAATTGACACAAATTTAATATAGACTGTAAACTACAGTTACGATTTTAATTTGATTATACTCGAAAGGACGGTTCAAACCGTGCAGACACTCAAACGATTTAGAACATTTCTAAACACAAAGCTTGGATTTTTCACCCTACTTCTGTTTCTTTTCTGGTTAAAAACAATTACTGCATATCTTATTGATTTTAACCTTGGTGTTTCAGGAATTTATCAATACTTTGTCCTTTTGTTAAATCCACTTGGCACAACCATGCTACTACTCGGACTTGCATTATACATTAAAAAACCAGTTATTTCATATTTGACTATGTTTTTAATTTACATTGCGAACTCAGCATTACTATTTTTTAATGTTATTTATTATCGAGAATTTACTGATTTTATGACAATTAATACAATGTTAGGTTATTCTAAAGTTTCTGAAGGTATTAGTGGCAGCTCTTTTGCTTTAATGAAACCACACGATATTTTTTACGTCATTGACTTAGTGCTTATTATTTGCTTATTCTTAACTCGCTATTTAAAATTTAACACTCGACCATTCAGTAAACTTAACGCGTTTGCAATTACATCATTCTCAATAATGCTAACATTGGCAAGTTTAACATTAGGCGAAATTGACCGACCACAATTAATTACGAGAACGTTTGATCGTAATTATATTGTTAAATACTTAGGAATTGATTCATATACCGTCTACGACAGTTTCAAAACAGTTAAAAACAATCGGGTTCGCGATACTGCTGAAAGTTCTGATTTAAATGATGTCCTTGATTTTACAAAGTCACATTATGCAGCACCTAATCCAAATATGTATGGTATCGCAAAAGGTAAAAATGTTATTGTGCTCCATTTAGAAAGTTTTCAACAATTTTTAATTAACTTTAAGGTGAATGGAAAAGAAGTCACACCCTTCTTAAATTCTCTATACAATGGTAAAGAAACTTATAGTTTTCCTAATTTTTTCAATCAAGTCGGACAAGGTAAAACATCTGATGCTGAGAATCTCTTAGAAACAAGTATCTATGGATTACCTCAAGGATCTGTTTTCACATCTCTTGGATCCGAAAATACATTTGAAGCAGCTCCCGCTATCTTAAATCAAACCGCTGGTTATTCTAGTGCTGTTTTCCACGGTAATATTGGATCATTTTGGAACAGAGATTCCGTTTATAAAAGTATGGGATACCAATACTTCTTTGATTCAAGTTATTATGATACGTCTGCAAATAACACTCTAGAATACGGTCTAAAAGATAAGTTATTATTCAATGATTCAGTTAAATATTTAGAAAAATTACAGCAACCTTTTTATGCAAAATTCATTACCGTGTCAAATCATTTCCCATTTGATATTGATTCAAAAAATAAAGACTTTGAAGTTCCAGATACAGGTGATACGTCTGTTAATAATTACTTCCAAACGGCTCATTATTTAGACGAATCAGTTAAAGAATTTTTCACATACTTAAAAAAATCTGGATTATCTAATAATACAATGGTTGTCCTCTATGGTGACCATTACGGTATTTCAAATTCAAGAAATGTGAAGCTTGCTAAACTTCTTGGTAAATCATCCGAAACATGGAGCTCATTTGATAATACACAATTACAACGTGTTCCATTTATGATTAATATTCCTGGAAGTAAAAATGGTGGCATCCAAAATCAATATGGTGGTGAAGTTGATGTCTTACCTACCCTTCTTCACTTATTAGGCCTAGATTCGTCATCATATGTTCAATTTGGGACAGATTTATTTTCTAAGAATCACGATCAGACAGTTGCGTTTAGAAATGAAAACTTCATTACACCTAATTATACTGTTTTAGATTCTACAATTTATGATAATGTAACAGGTAAAGAAGTTACGCACCCTTCTAAAATTGTTAAGGAAACAATAAAGAAAGATCAGACAAAAGTCAGTACCGAACTAAATTTATCGGATACAGTCAATAATCAAAACTTATTACGTTACTATACACCAAAGAATTTTAAGCCAACGCAACCAAGTGACTATAACTATAAGAATCAATATAGTAAATTACTAAAATTACAAGAAACGCTTAAAAACAATTCGACAAGCCTCTATTCAAAACATGGCAATAAGTCGACAACAACCTTATATCAAACAGATGCTCCTGAATTAAAGGCACCAACTGCAAGTTCTTCTTCAAAAACTGTTACAAGTTCAAGTTCAAGTACCAGTTCAAAATAAACGCTACCGAAAAATAAATTTCGGTAACGTTTATTTTTTTATTCTAAACAACTTCACATAATGTTCATAACTATTATTTAAAATTAGTCATATAGATTAATCGAAGAGGTGTCATTATGTCTTTAATTCTACAATCATTATCTAGTATTTTTTATCATAAGAAACAAACAGTTGGGTTATTTATCATATTTTTTTTCACAATACTAATCGGTCTCTCAAACTTATTATTTAATCAAATTTCATTTGAATCATTTAAAAGTTTTAAAAAAATGCTTGCTCATATTAATGTTAATAGTACATCTAGTTCTAATTTACTTAGTGTCTTAACAGATATTCATAAACAACAAGTCAGCCTAATCTACCCTATTATTATTGGGTTATTGATAGCGGGTATTACTATCAGTATTGTTGTTTATAAAAAAATCATCAACAAGCGTATCAACGAATATCTTAGTTTACACAATATCGGCGAAAGTCAGCCTAAAGTCGCATTTGCATTCGCTCTTGAAGTCCTTATTATCTTTATAGCAGCATTAATTTTAGTGATAATTTTAATTTTCTTCTTTAAAAATAACTATACTTCATTGCTGAGAGAACTAAATATTTATTGGCTAACCCATTCATTAGCTATGCAACTTTCTCCCTCAGAAATATCCTCTGAGTTATTAGAATTACTGTCACATAAATTAACCAATTTTAATGGGAATTTTTTAATTTCCTCTACAAACGTACAATTTAGTACATTAATCTCGCAAGAATCATTCATTAATTCTGCATATCTATTTGCTGGCGGTATAACTATTAGCCTTATTTCATTCCTATCTGTCTTATTCTCTACCCGTAACTCATCTCATTAAATTATAGGAGGCATCACAATGCAACTAAAAAAATACACTAATACAACTCAATCATTAACCTCATTATTCCCTACCCATTCGGTTTCAATCATTTTAGATAAATCATTTGAATTCGTAAATCAACTTGAAAATCAAGACTTTATTAATTCAAATTTAGTTACTTTAATCACAATTGAAGAACTAAGCTTAATAGTTCCTTATCTAACTATCACACAAAATATGGGTTTAACATCTAAGAAACAGCACAAAAAAACATATAAAACTATTTCAAAATTAATTTATGGACAATATTTTCACCACTATTCACCGAATTTTATCAACAAAAAAACGACTGATTTAAGTCACTTTGATGAAACACTTATTTTAATTTTTAGAGCTATCTTAAACGATTATTCGGTGATCATTTTATCAGGCTTAATTGATGAATTTTCAATAATAGAAACAAGATTCTTCATTGATTTAGTCACAGAATTAACCTGCCAATTAGATTTAAGCATTATTATCACAACTAAACAGACAGAGTTACTTACTCAACCGCAAATCATTCCCTTTGCAGAATCTCCTATAATAGAATAAACCCTCATTGCATATGCAATAAGGGTTTATTCCAATTATTTTTTATTCTTGTTGCCAATCTTCTGAGTAATAATAATTATTTAAATGATATTTAGGTTTAACTTGTTTTTGAGTCAGGAATGGGTTCACATAACTATCAACCGCAACCCAACCTTTCCAACCTAAATGAATCGTATCTTCCATGAAGTATTCTTCATTACCATCTTTACTGAAATCAGCAATTTTATTAAATCCTTGGGATTTCAATTGCTTTGTAACCTTACCATCAAAGTTAGCTAGCATCTTCGACGATAGTCCAGTATAACTTGCCCAACGTTGGTTTACAGGTGGAATAATAAACAAGACGTCAGTATGTTCTTTAGCAAACTGATTTAAAATTAATTGGAAATCTGAAAATTCAACAGAATGATCATAATTTAATTTAGTCTGTGTACCTGCAA
This sequence comes from Dellaglioa sp. CoH-57-MRSF-22, assembly GCF_056781895.1. Next base: position 172,938 of record NZ_JBXAXT010000004.1, read on the forward strand.
GCTTACCAATTTTTTTGTTAAGCTTATTTTTATCCCAATAACTATTTTTGATTGCAAAATCATTATTGGTTGTCCATTTAGCACCATATTTACCGGCAAGAATATTTAATTTATTTAAATCATATTTTGCTGGAAGGTTCTTAGTTTGTTTGTCGATAGTCTGTGTTCGATCGGCCATCGGAAAACCTGAGAATAATTGATCTTCATGATTCAAAATCGTTAATTTCAAGCGAAGCATCGTAGCATCCGCTTCAGATAACGACTGTCCTTCAGCAATTTTATGCATTGCATTCAGTACAGATTCATTTCCTTCACCAGACATTAAAGTAATAAATCTGTTGGCAGCATAACGATCTGACAGGCTGTTAGCATTTGCAGATAGTAACCACTCTGTTGTTTGTAATGGTGAATAAAAATTATTAAATACCTGCTTTCTTACACCATTAGGAACAAACCATTGTGGTGATACCACCATAACTGCTTTTTTATTTCTTAATTGATTTTTGATACCTTGTAAATAAAAATAATGATTAAGCGATTGTGTCCCACCAGTTCCCATTAAAAATGGACGATATGAACGATTATATTTTTTCGCTAAAACTGAAGGATGCATCGAATCCATCCGTGAAAATTCGGATGAACCGATAAATGCCACATAACCATCATCTAATGCCTTTTGACGAATAGCAGAGCCCTTTAAAATTAAAGTAGATTGCGATACTGCTGCTTTTTCTTCAGTTTTTGCAGAACTGAAATTATAATTGACTGGTGCAAGTAGTATGGCTAATAGTAATGCAACAGCCAAAACAACAGGCCCAATGATCATGAATAACTTCTTTTTCAATCCCATTTAGATCAAGCTTTCTACTTTTGCAATAATTAAATTTGGTGTTGCCCACTCAGAACGTTCAAACTCTGAAATTGGAATATCAACACCTAATTCATTTTGTAATTCTAAGATTAATTGAATTGAACCCATTGAATCTAATAGGCCTTCATCAAAAACATTTAAATCTAAATTATTTCTAACTTCTGCGCTACCTGTTGTCTCTTCTAATATATCTAAAACTTTATCTTTTGTGTTCATATCAATTCTCCTCTAATTATCTATTTTATGAAAAATATAGTTTGTCCAAAAATCCTGAAAAGATTAAGAAACTTAAGCAAACGATGTTAAACGTAATAAAGATTGCAAAAATTTCTGTAAATTTATTACTTGGAATACTGGTTTTATGTTTCTTTTTAAATCTGAGCCATGCATCATTAATGACGATAGCTATCGCATGGAATAGGCCATAGGCAATGTAATACCAAGTAACCCCGTGCCAAAATCCCATGAGTAAGAATAATCCAAAATAACCAACAATAGCTGTTGTTATTCGACTTTTAATTAATTTATGTTTCATCATAAAAAAGACTAATCTCATATAAACAAAATCACGGAACCAGAATGAAAGTGTCATGTGCCAACGATTCCAAAAGTCTTTAATATTGTGTGCGATGAAAGGTCTATTAAAGTTAGGAGGTGTTTCAATTCCCATAAAGTAACTGATACCAACTGCGAATAAACTATAACCAGCAAAATCAAAAAATAAATCCATACTGTACGTGTACATGTAACCAACTAAGGCCCACGATATACCACCGTCTAGTAATGCAATACGTGCGACGTGAGGTAACAGCATCGTACCAAATAGGTATGCTAGTAAAAATTTATATAAGAAACCTAAGAAAATGTAAAATACACCCTTTTGTAACATTTCTAAATATTTTTCTCGACTTGGGACATTTTGATAATCTTTAACAAACCGTCTGTAACGATCGATTGGTCCCGATGAGATAGTTGGGAAAAACAATAAAAATTGTAAGGTTAGCATCAAATCAAATTTCTTAATACTACCATCTCGCGATTCCATAATCATTTGAACCGCTTTAAACGTTAAATAACTAATTCCTAAAAAGCCAATAATTGATGGTATACCATTATTAATGGCTGGTGTTATTTTTACGATGGATAATGGTGCTATCGCTAAAAGGACAGCCATAATAAAAACCCACGTTTGATTATACTTACTACGATAATTCATGTATAAACCGATAAGTAAGACTTCAAAAATTATATAAATAAGTAAATTAAAGCCTTCGTGAAGTTTTGGACCGCCAAATATTAAGAAAATAAAGAGTAATGAAATTAACGTTTCATACAATCTAAATCTTTTACCATTAAGCAAACCAACAATAATTGGAATTAAAACAACAATAAGATATAGAAAGTACATCGGATTGACATAAGGTTGGAATGATACCATTAAGCATTCACCTCATTTATTAGTGTTTTCCGATCAATTTTACCATTTTGCGTTAATGGTAAAACATCAACATAAACAAACTTCTGTGGAATCATATATGACATCATTGTATCTAACAAGTATTTTTTAATTTCAACTGTTAATTCTGAGTCTCGTTCAACTGGATTATCATTTTGAACAACATACGCAATTAATTGAACCACTTTATGATCCTTATTATATTTTGGAATAGTGATTGCTTGTTTTACAAATGGATGCGATGACACATGATGGTCAACTTCTTCTAATTCAATTCGGTAACCATGTAGTTTAACCTGGAAATCAATTCGTCCACGATATAACAACATCCCTTCAGAATTTATGATTGCTGCATCACCAGTTCGATAGGCAGCTACGCCATCCATTTCAAAAAAAGCACTGGCCGTTTTTTCAGGATTGTTAAGATAACCTTTTGAGACACTAGGTCCAGCAATAATTAATTCACCTTCATCACCATTTGGTACTAGTTCATTTTCTGGATTAACTACAACCATCTTTGTATCTGATTTGGCATAACCAATTGGTAATCGTGGGTATTGTTCTAAAATAGCATCAGTAATCTCAACACTCGAAACCGCAACTGTTGCTTCCGTAGGACCATACGTATTAAATATCTTAGCCATTGGGAATCTTTGCTTCAATGCTGCAGCTGTTTTGTGAGTTAATTCTTCACCACAAAATAAGAATCGACTAAGATCTGGTAAATGTTTATCATCAAACGTTGGTTCTAATAAACAAATATCAATAAATGATGGTGTTGAAACCCAAACTTGTAAGTCCAGAGTAGGTAACGTTTGGAAAAGAACTTTGAAATTATCCGTCACTTCTTGAGGTAAAACAGATAACTTACCACCCATAGTTAATGTAGGATACAAGTCCATTACTGATAAATCAAATGAGTATGGTGCCTGAGATAGACTATTGGGATGTTCTGGTAGAGAGAAATCTTCTATCATCCAGTTCACGTAACTTATCAAGTTATCATGACTAATTTGAACCCCTTTTGGCTGTCCAGTCGTACCAGATGTAAAGATAATATAGAAGTTATCTTTACCAGTTACTTGGAAACTAGGATCAGGAACTTCTACCCCTTGATTATTCTCAATAATTTCTGTTAATTCAGTTGATAAAATTACAGGTACATCGAGTTTAACTTCAGGTAATTCTGCTACAGCTATACAAGCGACTGGTTTCGCAACTTCTTGAATTGACTCTAAACGCTCAGCTGGTGAGTGCGAATCAATTGGAATATATGCGTGCCCTGCTTTAACGCTTCCTAAAAAAGCCACTAGCATATTAAATTTTTGATTTCCATATATCATAATTGGACGTTTATTATCTAAATTTAATTCAATCAAATGCAATGCTAATGCATCAGATTTTTCTTTTAACTGTTGATAAGTATTTGTCTCACCCAAATCATTGTAAACAATGCGATTGGGATCGGACATTGCGATCATATCAATTTGATTAATTACATTTTTTATCATGTCTTTGCTCTCCTTTAAAATTCATTATAGATAAACGTACCATTACTTATACCTTTAAATGAATACAGGTAAACTAGCATCGCCAATACAATAAAATAAAAGGCAGTTCGAACGATAAACATAAAAACTTCATTTTCTTTTAAATCATGCCATTTTTGGCTCATATTTATCACATCCCCCTTAGAATGAATATAGTATACACTTTTTTTCCCCCGTTTAGCATTCATCTATGTCATACTAACCTAACAATTTTGTAATATTAAACTTAGTTAATAATCTTATTAACCGCTTTTTAGTGTAACAGAATTACATCTATATCACAAAAAAGAACGATTTCTATTTGTATATAGAAATCATTCTTTAATAATTTTTTAACTATTTATTCATTTTCTTGATTTGGAAACGTCAATGTAAACGTTGTCCCTTTTCCTTCAGTACTCATCACTTCAACTTTTCCGTTATGAAGTTGCATTAATTGATGAACAATTGATAATCCCAATCCTGATTCTCCGTACTTAGTACTCTTACGAGATGGATCTGCCTTGTAGTAACGTTCCCAAATATTTTCTAGCTGGTCTTTTGTCATGCCAATACCTGTATCAGTAATCCTAAAGATACTTTCATGGTAACCACGTTCAGCTGAAATATGAATCGTTCCTGATTGAGTGAATTGAATGGCGTTTTGCGTAATGTTAAAAATAACTTGCACAAATCGATCGTAATCCGCAAAAACCATTAAGTTTTTAGGAACACTTAATTCAATCTTATCGTCGGCTTCTATTGCTTTTTTTGTTAGTTGTTCAACGATGTTATTCAAAACAATAACCGCATCAAAATTACTTGGTGCTAGCGTAATTTGATTTGTCCTAATTTTTTCATAGTCTAAATTTTCATTGACTAATCGGATTAATCGCTTAGTTTCACTTTGCATTAGTTCAATGCTCTTCCCTTTGCTCTCTTCTGGAATTGCATCGTATGCTAGCCCTTCAAGTAGTCCGTTAATAGTTGTCAACGGTGTACGCATTTCGTGTGCAGCGTCAGCCATAAATTGTCTACGACGTTCTTCTTGACGTTTTATTTCTTTCTCTGATTCTTTCAATGAAGAAACCATGCCATCAAAATCTTGTGCCAAATCATCTATTTCATCTCGATGTCTACTTTCGATATGCACATCAAAATTACCATCAGCAACCATTCGAGTTGCACGTCTCAATCGATTAATTCTAGAAACAGAGTATCTCGCTAAAAGATAACTCAAAATAATTCCAGCGATAACAGAGACAATAAACGCAATAACCAAATTCTGAGTCATTTGACTCATATTGGATTGAATATTAGAAACATTGGCTCCAACCGATATAACCGCATATAATTTACCATTATAAAAATAAGGTTTCAAAATATCGGTCATATTAATTGCTTTCATATCTGTTTTTAATTGTCTATTAATATGCGGTGTACGGTGAACAACTTCACCATTTTCCAATTTTTTCCACTGCTCACTTGTAATATTGTCCTGTACCGCATTATCAGGATAGATAATTTTAGATTTTTTAGTATAAATAGTAAATCGAACATTTTGCGTTTTTAAAATTAATTCTGCATTTCTTAAATTATTTAAGTTTAAATTAAATTGCGTTTTTGAATCGGTTGTTTTTAAAACCATTGATTCTGACATTAAACTATCCGAGTAACCTTCCAATTGTGTCCATGTATTTTTATAGACCATATCACTCGTGAAATTTAAAAATAAAGCGCCAAATACAATGACCAATGTAATAATAACCGCGAAGAATGCTAACATTTGCTGATAAAGTAGCTTCATTAGTAACCAGCTCCTGAGTCATCAAATTTATAACCGACACCCCACACCGTTTGAATAACTTGTGGACCCACTTTTTCAATTTTTTGACGTAATTTTTTAATATGTGCATCAACTGTTCGTTCATCACCAAAAAATTCATAATCCCAAACTAATTCCAATAGTTTTTCTCTTGAAAAGACTTGTTTTGGTTTATTGGCCAACGTTTTCAACAAATCAAATTCTTTTGGTGTTAAATCATGAATTAAAACGTCTTGTAAGTATGCTTCTCGACGAGCTGTACTTAATTTAAAGTGAGTTGTGACAATATCAAAACTAGTACTTTCATTTTCTGTTTCATCGTCAGTTCCAACACTTGGTTTTTCTGCCCGGCGGTGAAGGGCCTTAATTCTAGCAATCAATGTTATTGGGCTAAAAGGCTTTGTTACATAATCATCTGCGCCCATTTCTAATCCAAGAACTTGATCACTTTCGGTATCGCGTGCCGTTAAAATAATAATGGGGACATTAGCTGAAACTTTTCGAATCGTAGAACTGACTTGCATGCCATCCATACCAGGCAAATTCAAATCAAGCGTAATCATATCCCAACTATCCGGATCTTCATTAAACATAGCAACAGCATCATTACCATCATAAGCGTACTGAACGTCCCATTTTTCTTTTTGAAAAAACATCGACATCATTTCAGAAACTGCCTTATTATCCTCTACCATCAATAATTTCATATTATTCCTCTTTCATTTCCAATTTAATGAAAATCATAATCTTATCTGCTACTTTGAGCGGTCTTATATTCCATTAGTATAACTAAATAATATGAATATTTTTAGTTTTTTTTCGTAATATATTTTAATACCATCAATTTTAATGTATTGTAACTACTTTTACTGTATTTTAGTAGCTGATGAACTGCTTACCTGGCTTGTACTACTACTAATAGCACTTGATTCTGAACTGCTTACGGCTGTATCTGATGACGCGTCGGCTTCTAAACTAGAGCTTGTTTCATCCGTTGAACTTGATTCTTCTACAGAACTTGCCTTTGCCTCCTGGCTTGATGCGCTGGATGACTTTTTACTTGCTCCCGAGTAAATTTTATTTGCTGAAGTTCCCTTATAACTTTGGTGTTGGATAATTACCTTTAATTTATCTGTTCGCTTAAGTAAGTTTCCTTCACTCGGCTCCGATAATATCATGTTTTTCCCAGACCATTTCTGTACAAATACAATTTCTATATGGTTTTTGTTGGCCCACTTTTGCGCTTCCGATTGAGATCCAAATTTAGGAACTTTTATATAAATTTCAGCTTGTTTCTTATCTTCAGCCTGTTTTTTTAATGCATGAGATAAAGTTTCTTCAAGTGAAACCAACTTTTTATCGGCTTGTTTCTTATCTGAAAGATCTTTTTTATAATCATCAAATACCTGATACTGCTCTGTCTGTGTGGCTAAATCTTTAGCTATCACTTCTTCAATTTGATTTAAAAAGGCAAGATTATTCCATGAATAGTGTAATTTACTGACAGCATTCGTATAGTCATCTATTTGCTGACTTGTACTTTTTTTCAAGATTTCTACATTACCTGACAAAGGGTCATACGTGGCTGTCTTCATGGCAATGGACATTACACCGTTTATTGCTATTGCATCTTTTGCCAAATTTTTTTGTAGTGTATAAATTCGATTGGCAAATTGATCTTTATTTGAAGAATTAATCAATAACTGATTAATGTACCCAAATTGTTCATTATTCAATTTTTGAATCGTTCCAGGGGTCACATTTACTTTAACTGTTTGTTCATCATCCTTAACAAATACATCTTGGTATAATGAATTCACTTTCACTTTTTTTAATAAATTATCATATTTTGTCTGGTAATCAGCACGTGAATTCTTAGAAATATTTGATAATGTATCATCTAATTTTTTCATTTCACTTGAAGTTGCTTTAGTCGTTAACTCCTCTGTTTTAATGTTGTAACTATCTGCATAAATTTCATTAAACTTTTGTTTTGCTTCTTTAGACTTAACATTAGAGTCGTAGAGTGAGTCTGGCGTTTGATTTGCCATTGTTAATTTTGAATTATCATTTTTGGACCAATCAAGACTAATTTGATACCGATTGATAACCGTATAGACGCTCCAAATACTCAAGCTAACCGCAATAAACAACAAAATACGATACGCCCACTTTAAAAATTGTCGTATCGATTTATGACTAGCTTGTTCTGGTTTAAAATCTGCTTTATTTTCTCGGTTAACAGTTTTTTTTCCTGTTTGCTTTGTCCCTCTTGATCTCGGTTCCATTTTTATTCACCCTCTAACGTCTCTTTAGCCGCCTTAATGCCATCATTAGCCTTGTCTAATTTTTTCTGAACATTATTTAATTTTTTCTGAGTTGACTGCTCCCATGAACCAATTTTATATGCTTCAGGTTTCTTGTGATATGAAGGATCCTCTAATTTTATTTTTAACGTGTCCTCAGCAATCTTTTTAGACAAATACGTTTTATATATTTTAGCTTTTTTTACATCAATTTTTTCTGGCTCTTTAACGCCTAACGTTACTACTTTATCGTTAGGTTCATATTGAGCTGCAAGACCAGTTCCTGACAATTGTATAACAGTTGATGGTTTTGTCCACTCACTATTATCAGCATTCTTTTCTTTTGAAAAATGTACCATTAGGTCACGATATAAATTAACATTTGTCATTGCAGATGCAGCATCAGTAATATAATGTCCTTTTTTCATTGGTTCATCATACCCTAACCACATCGAAATAGAAGTTGATTTAGTGAACCCATTCATCCAGACATCCATATTTGCATTCGCTGGAAATCCCGATGAAGCAGAATAACCGACGGTCCCTGTCTTCATTGCCTGATGAACATTATCAATTCTTGCAGAAGGCGCTGTCCCACCGGCATTAGGTACGCCTTCCATCATTGACGTTAGCATAAATGCTGTTGAGGCCTTCATAGCACGTTTACTATTTACCTCATATTTTTTAACACTATTATCTGAAAATTTTAGACTTGTGACGTAACGAGCCGCATGATAGGTTCCGCCATTTGAAACGGTGCCATATGCTGTCGCCATTTGTTCGGTAGAAACATCGAGTCCAATAGCCTGCGACCCCGCAGGTGCATTATTTTGAGCCATCCCTACTTGTGCTAAAAATTGGCTAGCCTTCGCACTCCCAACAGTATTTAACGTTCTAATTGCTGGTGTATTAGCCGAAACTCGTAATGCGTTTTGCATCGTTATTGATTTATAACTCACTTTATCAAAATTCTGAGCAACAAGATTAGTTCCCGGATAAGTATATGAAGTGCCATCTAAGGCATGTGTGGTTGCCCACCCAAAGTATTCAATAGCAGGGCCATAATCTAATAGTGGCTTAATTCCTGATCCTGACGAACGCTGCGTAGAAATTGCCCGATTATAACTGAAGGCAGTTTTTTGATGACGTCCACCATATTGAGCAACAATATTCCCCGTTTTAGGATCTGTAATTGTAATTGCAGATTGTTCTGCTGAATTTTGATAATATTTTTTATTATCAGCTAATTTTTTAACAGTCGCATTTTGCTTTGAATCAAGCGCTGTTGTAATTTGTAATGGAGTTTTAGCTAAATCGTACCCTTTATCGCTAACTTGTTCTAAGGCAGAAGTAACATAAGCATTATTTTCAAGAATTTTTTTTGTAACAGAATTTTCCATCCAATGGCGTTTCTGTAAATCTTTTGTCACTGATTCTGCGACAGCAATTTTATATTGTTTCTTTGTAATTACCTTATTCTCAAGCCCTGTTTTTAATATTATATTTCGGCGTGTTTGAACGGCTTTAGGGTTTGAATATAAATTATAGGTAGAAGGGGCTTGGCCCAATCCAGCTATAATTGCCTGTTGACTAATACTCAATTGTTTTAAAGTTTTACCAAAATACGTTTCTGAAATGGTCTGTGCCCCATATGATCCTTCGCCTAGACTCATTTTATTAACATAAAACTCTAAAATCTGTTTCTTACTATAATTATGGTATAACTGTTGCGCTAAGAAAAATTCTTTTATTTTCCGGTCTACAGTCCGATCTTTATTACTCGTTGAAAAAACAGTTAATTTAATTAACTGTTGCTCAATACTTGATCCACCTCGAGCTGACCCTTTACCTACAGCTGATTTAATGGAAGAAAGTCCCGCATTAAATAAGCCGGAGGGCGAAAATCCCGCGTCTTTGTAAAATGTTTGATCTTCTGTTGCTAATAACAGATTACTATATGTTTCAGGAATGTCTTTTGACTTAACATAAACTCGTTTATTCAGCGCTGAAGACCAAATTAACTGGCCATCTTTATCATACATATTTGAACTGGCATCAGATATTAATTCCTGACTTGTAACTGTTGGCACGGACTTAATAACTGTCGCAATATAAATACTTATCGTCGTAACTCCTAATAAAAATAAAACACCAAATATTGCAATAACTCTAAAAATCCACGGATGCCGATGACGCCATCTTTCTTTATCTTTCTTATTTTGTTTTACCATTATGCCATCCCCGATTCTGTGACACGAGTCACATCTCTTGCCATGACATTATTTATTATTTTTTCTATGTATAAATCTAAATTTCCCAATTTATTACCAACTAACAAAACGTAACCCCCTACTACTTTTCTTAACAATACAAAATCTGACTAATCCATTTCGATAATTGTATTGTAATCCTCTAACTATGTAAATTTTTATATCGTTCACAATTGATAACGTTCATATAAGTATTAAATCCTCATTTAACCGTGAGTCATCCCCATTTATATATGTTAAATATAACAATCATAATGACTATATACAAGCGCTAAACTGGATGTTTAAGTTAAGACTTGTATAACTTCTACCTCGTACGTTAAACTAGAGTAATTAAATAAAGAAAGTTTGGGGTTAATATGAAAAACAAAAAAATGATTGGTTTAATTGCAGTAATTATTATCATTATTCTTGGGGGAATTGGGTTCTTCTTCTACCATCAAAATGCAGAAACAACAAATGATACGGAAACTACTACTTCTTCATCAAGTGTAGCGTCAAACGTTGAACTACCACAACTTAGTTCAAAAGTAACAAAAAAAGAAGCTGTCGTAGATATTCAGACAACAAAGGGAAATATCAAAATCAAATTATTCCCGGAATATGCACCAAAAGCTGTGAAGAATTTTATTACTCATAGTAAAAAAGGGTACTATAATAATACCCTCTTCCATCGTGTTATTAACGAATTTATGATTCAAGGTGGCGATCCTAAAGGGGATGGTACTGGTGGCGAAAGTATTTATGGTCATACATTCGGTGCTGAAATTTCAAGTAACCTTTACCACATCCGTGGTGCTTTAGCGATGGCACAAACGTCAGAACCTGATTCAATTGGTAGTCAATTCTACATTGTTCAAAATAACCAAGATGTAAGTACCAGTGCTGATATTAAAGATGGCACACCGTCAAAAATTATTGATGCATACAAAAATGGTGGCACACCTTCACTTGATGGTACTTATACTGTCTTTGGTCAAGTTATCAAAGGGATGGATGTTGTTGATAAAATTGCCGCAGTTGCAGTTAATTCAAGTGATAAACCTACAACTAATGTTAAAGTTAAAACAATTAAAGTCCTCCAAGAGACAAAATAATCAGTTCAAATCTGCAGTCTCTTATAAAGTAACTATGTTACTATGAAGATACTAATAAAGGGAGGTTTTATAGATGTCAGATAAAATTCTAGTCGTTACAACGGAAAGTATTCCGGGTAGAGAATATGAAGTAATTGGGGAAGTTTTTGGCCTTACAACACAATCTAAAAATGTTATCAAAAACATTGGTGCCAGTCTTAAAAATATTGTCGGTGGCGAAATTAAGGCCTACACAGAAATGATGGCTGAATCAAGAGATACTGCTATTGATCGTTTACGCGACAATGCAGTAAGCATGGGTGCTGATGCAGTTGTTATGATGCGTTTTGATTCCGGTTCAATTGGTCAAGATATGCAATCAGTTGCCGCATATGGTACCGCAGTTCGATACATTAAATAATGAAAAAAAGTTTCAACAATGTACTAGGCCCTGTCAAGTTGACGGATGAAATAATATAAAATTTAATATGTTTCTAAATGGCTTTATCCCAGTATT